>JAHECE010000109.1 GCA_024641895.1 Actinomycetales bacterium | reverse complement strand
CGGGTCGAGCAGCCGGATCGTCACCGGCAGGCCGTCCATCGCGGTGAGCAGGTCGACGAAGTCGCCCCGCTGGAGCGGAAGCAGCGCATCCAGTGAGGCCTGCTTCTCCGCGTCGGTCTCGGCCAGCACCACGCGCTCGATGAGCACGCGGCGCTCGCCCAGGAACATGTGCTCCGTGCGGCACAGGCCGATGCCCTCGGCGCCGAGCTCGCGCGCCCGCTCGGCGTCGTCGGCGGTGTCGGCGTTGGCCCGCACGCGCATGCGACGGGTGTCGTCCGCGTGCGCGAGGAGCTCGTGCACGGCCTTGACCAGCGCGACGGTGGCCTCGTCGTCGCCGGCCTGGTCGAGCGCCGGCTGGAGGCCGCGCTCGAGGTAGGTGGCGACGGGTGACGGGACCACGGGCACCCGTCCGGAGAAGACCTCGCCGGTGGAGCCGTCGATCGAGATGAGGTCTCCCTCGGCGATCACGACGGCGCCGCACCGTGCCTGGCGCTTCGCGGAGTCCACGTCGAGGGCGTCCGCGCCGGCCACGCAGGTCTTGCCCATGCCGCGGGCGACGACGGCCGCGTGGGAGGTCTTGCCACCCCGCTGGGTCAGGATGCCGTTGGACGCGATCATGCCGCCGAGGTCGTCCGGGTTGGTCTCCCGCCGCACGAGGATGACCTCCTCGCCGCGCTCGGCCCAGGCCACGGCGGCCTCGGAGTCGAACACGGCCCGGCCCACGGCGGCGCCCGGCGAGGCCGCCATGCCCTTCGCGACGATCGTGCGCGGAGCGTCGGCGTCGAACTGGGGGAACATCAGCTGGTTGAGGTCGCTGCCCTTGACCCGCATCAGCGCCTCGTCCTTGGAGATGAGCTGCTCGTCCACGAGCTGGTGCGCGATCCGGAACGCGGCGGCCGAGGTGCGCTTGCCGACGCGGGTCTGGAGCATCCAGAGCTTGCCGCGCTCGATGGTGAACTCGATGTCGCACAGGTCGCGGTAGTGGGTCTCCAGCCGCCGCATGACCTTCATGAGCTCGCGGTGCGAGTCGGGGTCGAGCTGCTCGAGGTCCGCGAGCGAGAGCGTGTTGCGGATGCCGGCGACGACGTCCTCGCCCTGGGCGTTGGCGAGGTAGTCGCCATAGGCGCCGGGGGTGCCGGTGGCCGGGTCGCGGGTGAAGGCGACGCCGGTGCCCGACGTGGAGCCGAGGTTGCCGTAGACCATCGTGCAGATGTTGACGGCCGTGCCGAGGTCGTTGCTGATCCGCTCGCGCCGCCGGTACAGACGCGCGCGGTCGGTGTTCCAGGAGTCGAACACGGCGCGGATCGCCTGGTCCATCTGCTCACGCGGGTGCTGGGGGAACTCCGCCCCGGACTCGCGCTTGATGATCGCCTTGTAGGTCTCGACCAGCGCGTGCAGGTCGTCGACGTCGAGGTCGGTATCCACGAGGACGCCCTTGGCAGCCTTCGCCTTGTCGATCTCGGACTCGAACGTGTGCCCGTCGATGTCCAGCACGGTCTTGCCGTACATCTGCAGGAGCCGGCGGTAGGAGTCCCAGGCGAAGCGCTCGTCGCCGGACGCCTCGGCCAGCCCCTTGACGCTGGCGTCGTTGAGGCCGATGTTCAGGACGGTCTCCATCATGCCGGGCATCGAGAACTTCGCCCCGGACCGCACGCTGACGAGCAGCGGGTCGTGCCGGTCTCCGAGGCGGCGCCCGAGCTCGTCCTCGAGGTGGCGCAGCGCCATCGTGACCTGGACCCGCAGCTCACCGGGCTCCTCGCCGTCGCGCAGGTAGGTCTGGCAGGCCTCGGTGGTGATCGTGAAGCCGGGTGGGACCGGCAGCCCGAGGTTGGTCATCTCGGCCAGGTTGGCGCCCTTCCCGCCGAGAAGGTCCGAGTTCTCCCTGGAACCCTCCGAGAACGGGTAGACGTACCGGGGGCTCGTGGACTTCGTCATCCTCTTGTTTCTCCTCACCGTGGGGCAGTCTTGAGTCGGCGCGTGAATACTCGCATCGGGGGGGTGGGTACCCCCGGGACCTTTAGGACGCCGCGCGTGCCGCGACCGCTAGGATCGCGGCACAGGCTTCGACCCGGCCATCACCGGTGAGCCTCCGGAAGAACAGGTCGTCGAGCGCGGGTTGCGCGCACGCGCCGGCGGCCCCAGTAGAACCGGACGGGTAGGCCCGTCACAGCCCTCTCGAGTGGCCACGGGTGGCGCGCGCAGGCGCGCGCTCGCGGCAAGCGGGGTGGTACCGCGGTGAGCCCCAGGGCCCGCCGTCCTCGCGAAGTCAGTTCATGCGAACCGACGACGACGCGACGACAGGAGCACCGCCGCCATGCCTTACCCGTTGCACCGGCCCGACGAGCTGCCGGCCTCCCCGGACCTGCCCGCCATCGAGCGGGACGTCCTCGCGCACTGGAAGTCGGACGCGACCTTCCAGGCCTCGGTCGATGCGCGGCCGGCCGGCAACGACGGCGACAACGAGTTCGTCTTCTACGACGGACCCCCGTTCGCCAACGGCCTGCCGCACTACGGTCACCTGCTCACCGGTTACGCGAAGGACCTGGTCGGGCGGTACCAGACCCAGGTCGGACGCCGCGTCGAGCGCCGGTTCGGCTGGGACACCCACGGCCTGCCCGCCGAGCTCGAGGCCGAGCGCGTGCTGGGCATCACGGACAAGTCCCAGATCGAAGACCTGGGCATCGCGGCCTTCAATGACGCGTGCCGCGAGTCGGTGCTCCGCTACACCGCCGACTGGGAGCGCTACGTCACCCGCCAGGCCCGCTGGGTGGACTTCGAGAACGACTACAAGACGCTCGACATCACCTACATGGAGTCGGTGATCTGGGCGTTCAAGACGCTCTACGACAAGGGACTCGCCTACGAGGGCTACCGGGTCCTGCCGTACTGCTGGCGGGACCAGACGCCGCTGTCCAACCACGAGCTCAAGATGGACGACGACGTCTACGCCATGCGCCAGGACCCGGCACTCACGGTCGGCGTGCGGCTCGAGACCGGCGAGCTGGCGCTGATCTGGACGACGACCCCGTGGACGCTGCCGTCCAACCAGGCCATCGCCGTCGGGCCGGAGATCGTCTACGTGGTCGTGCAGCCGCAAGAGGGCCGCCTGGCCGGCGAGCAGGTCGTCCTGGCGCGCTCCCGCCTCGCCGCCTACGAGCGCGAGCTCGGTGCCGAGCCCACGGTCCTGCGCGAGGTCACCGGAGCGGACCTGGTCGGTGTCTCCTACACGCCGCCGCACCCGTACTTCACGGACCGTGACCGGTACCCGAGCCAGCACCTCGTCCTGGCGGGGGACTTCGTCACGACCGAGGACGGCACCGGGCTGGTCCACCTCGCCCCGGCCTTCGGCGAGGACGACATGGCGGTGTGCAGCGCGGCCGGGATCGCGGCCGTCGTGACCGTCGACGCCGCGGGTCAGTTCACGCACGACGTGCCCGACTACGTCGGTCTGCAGGTCTTCGACGCGAACCCGAAGGTCATCGCCGACCTCAAGGCCGGCACCGGGCCGCTGGCCCGGGTCGAGGAAGGTCGCCGCGCCGTCGTGCTGCGCCACGAGACGTACGACCACAGCTACCCGCACTGCTGGCGGTGCCGGAACCCGTTGATCTACAAGGCCGTGGGCAGCTGGTTCGTGCGGGTCAGCGACTTCCGAGACCGGATGGGCGAGCTCAACGAGCAGATCGCCTGGGTGCCGGAGCACATCAAGGAGGGCCAGTTCGGCAAGTGGCTCGCCGGGGCACGCGACTGGTCGATCTCGCGGAACCGTTACTGGGGCACGCCGATCCCGGTCTGGCTGAGCGACGACCCCGCGTACCCGCGCGTCGACGTCTACGGCTCGATAGCCGAGCTCGAGGCCGACTTCGGTGTCCCGGTGACCGACCTGCACCGGCCGTTCATCGACTCGCTGACCCGTCCCAACCCGGACGACCCGACGGGCGTGTCGACGATGCGCCGGATCCCGGACGTGCTCGACGTCTGGTTCGACTCCGGCTCGATGCCGTTCGCCCAGGTCCACTACCCGTTCGAGAACGCGGAGTGGTTCGAGCACCACTACCCGGGTGACTTCATCGTCGAGTACATCGGCCAGACGCGCGGCTGGTTCTACACGCTGCACGTCCTGGCGACGGCGCTGTTCGACCGGCCCTCATTCCGCACGTGCGTCTCCCACGGGATCGTCCTCGGCTCGGACGGCCGCAAGATGAGCAAGTCGCTGCGCAACTACCCGGACGTCAACGAGGTGTTCGAGCGGGACGGCTCGGACGCCATGCGATGGTTCCTCATGGCGTCCCCGATCCTGCGCGGGGGGAACCTCGTGGTCACGGAGGAGGGCATCCGTCAGGAGGTCCGGCAGGTGCTCCTGCCGCTGTGGAGCACCTGGTACTTCTTCAGCCTCTACGCCAACGCCGCGGGACTGCAGGCCCGCGCCGTGCGGCCCGACGAGGTGCCGGGGCTCGCGGTCATGGACCGGTACCTGCTGGCGCGGACGCGCACGCTGGCCCTCGGCCTGAAGGACCAGCTCGACGCCTACGACGTGCCCGGGGCCTGCGCCGCCGTCCGGGACTACCTGGACCTGCTGACCAACTGGTACGTGCGCACCTCCCGGCAACGGTTCTGGGACGAGGACGCGGGCGCCTTCAACACGCTCTGCACCGCGCTCGAGGTCCTCACCCGGGTCATGGCCCCGCTCGCACCGCTGCTCACGGAAGAGGTCTGGCGCGGCCTCACGGGTGGGCGCAGCGTGCACCTCACGGACTGGCCGGTCCCCGGGGACCGCGCGGGCGTCGGCGCCTCCGACCCGGTCGCCGCGGCGCTCCTGCCCGACGACGCGCTGGTCGCGGCGATGGAGGCGGTCCGCGACGTGGTCTCCGGGACCCTCGGCCTGCGCAAGGCGCGCTCGCTGCGGGTACGCCAGCCGCTGCGCCGCCTCACGGTCGTCACCGGCGATCCGGCGGCCCTGGCGCCGTTCGCGGACCTGGTCCGCGAGGAGGTCAACGTCAAGGAGGTCGAGCTGCGCGACATCCAGGAAGTGCCGGCCGAGGCTTTCGGCGTGTACACGCGACTGACCGTCAACGCCCGGGCCGCCGGCCCGCGGCTCGGCAAGGACGTCCAGCGGGTCATCAGGGCCGCGCGCGAGGGCGCGTGGGAGGAGGCGCCCGAGGGAGTCGTCGTCGGCGGCGTCCTCCTGGAGCCCACCGAGTACTCGGTGGTCACCGAGGTCCGCGGCGGAGCGGACGAGGCGGCGGCCGCCGTGCTGCCCGGCGGCGGGGTGATCGACCTCGACACCGCGCTCGACGACGAGCTGCTGGGCGACGGCTATGCCCGGGACGTCATCCGGCAGGTCCAGGACGAGCGCAAGGCGGCCGGGCTACGGGTGACCGACCGGATCCGGCTCGACCTCGACGTCCCGAGCCGCTGGGCCCAGGCCGTGCAGGACCGCGCGGGGGAGATCGCCGCGGAGACCTTGGCAACGACGGTCCTGGTCGAGCCTTCGCCGCTGGACTCCGTCGCCGTGCGGCTCGTGCCGGACGACGGCGCGGGGCAGGCCGAGCGATGAGCCCGCAGCGCAGGGACGGCGGCCGGCGGGCGCCGGGGGCGCAGGCCGCCGACGACGCCGCGGAGGCCGGCGCGGAGCTGCGGGCGCAAGAGATCTACCGCGGCATCCTGCGTCGTGCCCCGGAGCACGACTTCGAACCGACGCTGGACCGGGTGCGCGACGTCTGCGACCTCCTCGGAGGGGTGCAGCGCGCCTGCCCCGTCATCCACGTCACGGGGACCAACGGCAAGACGTCGACGGCCCGGATGATCGAGCGGCTCGCGCGTGAGCTCGGGTTGCGGACCGGGCGGTTCACGTCTCCGCACCTGACGAACGTGCGCGAGCGCATCGCCATCGACGGCGAGCCGATCTCCGCGAGCCGGTTCGTGGAGGTGTGGGACGACGTCGAGCCCTACATCCAGATGGTCGACGAGCGCTCCCGGGAGGCGGGCGGGCCGCGGCTCAGCTTCTTCGAGGTCTTCACCGTGATGGCGCTCGCCGCGTTCGCCGACGCCCCCGTCAACGTCGCGATCATCGAGGTCGGCATGGGTGGTCGCTGGGACGCCACCAACGTCGTCGACGGAGCCGTCGCGGTGATCACGCCGATCGCGCGCGACCACGAGCGCTGGCTCGGCCACGAGCTCACGCAGATCGCCTACGAGAAGGCCGGGATCGTCAAGGACGGTGCGACCGTCGTGATCGCCGAGCAGGACGAGCAGGTCGCCGGCGTCCTGGCCGCTGCGATCCATGAGCACGGGGCCCGCGCCGTCGTCGAGAACAGGGACATCGCCGTCGCCGACCGCGAGCTGGCCCTCGGCGGTCAGGTCGTCAGCCTGCAGGGCACCGGAGGTCTGTACACCGACGTCTTCCTGCCGTTGCACGGCGAGCACCAGGCGCACAACGCGCTGCTCGCGCTCGTCGCCGTCGAGGCATTCCTCGGCGGCGCTGCCCTCGCGGGTGACGTCGTGGAGCAAGCCTTCGCGTCGGTGGACTCGCCGGGCCGTCTCGAGGTCGTTCGCCGCAGCCCCACCGTCCTCGTGGACGCGGCGCACAACATCGCCGGGGTCGAGGCGCTGGTGACGGCGCTGGAGGAGGCGTTCGCGTTCAGCAGGCTCGTCGGCATCGTCGGCGTGCTCGCGGACAAGGACGCCGAGGGGATCCTCGCGGGCCTGGAGCCCGTGCTCGCCGAGGTGGTCGTCTCGCGGTCGGCCTCGGAACGCGCGATGGACGTCGACGTGCTCGCCGAGGTGGCCCGCGACGTCTTCGGCGAGGACCGCGTGCACGTCGCCGAACGGCTGGACGACGCGATCGACCTCGCCGTCGGCCTCGCGGAGGCGGGCGGGGAGTCGCAGGGCACCGGGGTGATCGCCACCGGGTCGATCACGGTCATCGCCGAGGTGCGCCAGCTGCTGGGGCGGCCGTGAAAGCCGGACGCGGGAGCGGGGCGTGAGAGATCATCGAGCACCGGCCGGCTTGACTGCCGGGGCAGCCCGGCGAGAGGTTGGCCGCGGACGGGAGGGTGCCCCGGGCTCGGGCCGCATCGTTTCGCGTCGACAGGGCAGGAGGCGACGGTGAAGAAGCTGCTCAACGACCCCCGCGACCTGGTGCGCGAGTCGCTGGAGGGTTTCGCCCTCGCGCACGCGGACCTCGTGCGCGTCAGCACCGAGCCCGGCCTGGTGGTGCGCGCGGACGCTCCGGTGCCGGGCAAGGTCGGCATCGTCTCCGGCGGGGGCAGCGGTCACGAGCCCCTGCACATCGGCTTCGTCGGCCCCGGGATGCTGGACGCCGCGGTGCCCGGTGCGGTGTTCACGTCCCCGACGCCGGAGCCGATCCTCACGGCGGACCGCGCCGTCGACGGTGGTGCGGGCGTCCTGCACATCGTGAAGAACTACACCGGGGACGTGCTGAACTTCGAGCTCGCCGCCGAGCTCGCGGAGGACGCCGGCATCGCGGTGCGCACCGTGGTGGTCGAGGACGACGTCGCGGTCCCGCAGTCCAGCTTCTCGGCCGGGCGACGCGGCGTGGCCGGGACCCTGCTGGTCGAGAAGCTCGCCGGGGCCGCTGCGCAGCGGGGCGACGACCTCGACGCCGTGACCGCGGTGGCCCGGCGTGCGGTGGCGGGCGTCCGGACGATGGGCGTCGCGTTGCAGGCGGGCACGACGCCGCACTCGGGCCGGCCCTCGTTCGACCTGGGTGAGGACGAGATCGAGCTCGGCGTGGGGATCCACGGCGAGCCGGGCCGACGACGGATGCCCTTCGGCCGCGCCGACGACCTGACCGACCTGCTGGTCGACACCGTCCTCGACGACCTGGAGGTCGTCGAGGACGATGATGTGCTGCTGCTCGTCAACGGGCTGGGCGCCACCCCGCTCGCCGAGCTCTACGTGGTGTACCGGCGGGCCCGGCAGCGGATCGAGGAGCGTGGCGCAACGGTCGCTCGCTCCCTGGTCGGAGAGTTCGTGACGTCGCTGGACATGGCCGGTGCCTCGGTGACCGTGCTGCGCCTGGACGCCGAGCTGATGGATCTGTACGACGCACCCGTCCACACGGCCGGGCTGCGCTGGGGAGCGTGAGGTGGTGGATCAGGTGCTTGATGTCGACTGGGCGATCTTGTGGATCGACACGGTGGCGCAGGACGTCTCGGAGCGTCGGGAGGAGATCGGCGAGCTCGACCGGCTCATCGGGGACGGCGACCACGGGGAGAACCTGGCGCGCGGCTTCGCGGCCGCACGGGACGCGCTCGCGGCGGGGGATCGGCCCGACACGATCGGTCAGGCGCTCAAGACTGTCGCCAGCACGCTGATGTCCACGGTCGGCGGGGCGTCCGGCCCGTTGTACGGCACGGCGTTCCTGCGCGCCGCGAAGGCGTGCCCCGGGCCGACGGTCGGCTCGGCCGACGTCGTGGCCCTGATCGAGGCGGCGCTCGACGGCATCACCGCCCGCGGCCGTGCCTCGGCCGGCGAGAAGACGATGGTCGACGCCTGGGCGCCCGCGGTCGTCGCAGCCCGGGACGCCGCGAAGGGTGGCGAGAGCCCG
>JAHECE010000108.1 GCA_024641895.1 Actinomycetales bacterium | reverse complement strand
CGACCGCCGCGATGCCGACCCGGGTCTCGGCGCGCGGGTCGGGGTAGCCTCGTCGCAGCCGGCCGGGTCTCCTCGAGCGCCGCGCGCGCGCGGAGGCTCCCCTGCGCCAGCGACGACGCCGCCGGCAGCACGACCTCACAAGGCTCGGCGAGACACGCGGCAAGAGCTGCCAGTCGCTGGGCGCTGCAACGCGCCGAGGGGTCAGCGAGAAGTGCGGGCGCCAGCACCTCGCTGAGCCGGCTGCGCTCCGCGGCGTCGGCGAGCCACAGCGCCGTCGTCGCAAGCGACCACACGTCGCCGCTCGGACCGGCCGCGGACCCGAGGACGCGTTCCGGCGCCAGGAACCCCCGCGTGCCGGCCTCGAAGGCGACCTCGCCGACCAGGTCCACGAGGACGGGCCGGCCTGGGCCGCAGAGCACGACGTTCGCCGGCGACACGTCGCCGTGCGTGACGCCCAGCGCGTGGAGCCGCGCGAGCCCGTCCGCGAGCGGCCGGATGACCGAGACGATCTCAGCCGGTGTGAGCGCCGACCGCGAGGCACGGAGCACGGCCAAGGTAGGTCCGTCGAGGCGCTCGCTCACGACGGCGCAGCCATCGGCAACCGGGACGACCGCGAGGACCTCCGCGAGCGACTCGTGCCGCCAGCCGACGAGGGCGTCGAGGCGCCGGCGCTGCTGCTCCTCGCGGTCGGGGCCGCTTCCGGACAGCAACGAGACCGCGCAGGAACGCCCCGTCGCCACCGCCGCGCCCTCCAAGGCCGTCGCGGACCAGACCGGGCCACGCGCGCCGAAACCCAGCGGGGGCCCCAGCCGGAATCCCGGGATGTCCGGCACCGGGGACGCCAGGGCGCCCCCGGTGCCGGATCTCGAACCGGCCTGATCCCGCGTGCGTGCCATCGCCCAAGCCAAGCCGGTCCAGGCGTTGCGCGCGCGCGTCATCCACAGGTCGCGCCGCGGGCCCGACTCACCTCGAGACAGGCACCTCGGCCGAGGCCGACGACGGCGCCGTCCCGTCGTCGTCGGCGGGCACCCGCGCCGCGAACGGCCACCAGCTGCGGCGGCCGAGGTCGTGGACGACGCCCGGGACGAGCAGCGAGCGGACGACCATCGTGTCGAGCAGGACGCCGAAAGCGACGATGAAGGAGATCTGCGCGAGGAACAAGATCGGCAGGACCGCCAGCGCCCCGAACGTCGCCGCCAGGACGATGCCGGCGCTCGTGATCACTCCGCCCGTGACGGCGAGACCACGCTGGACCCCCCGCCGTGTCCCGAACGCCAGGGTCTCCTCCCGCACCCGCGTCATGAGGAAGATCGTGTAGTCGATGCCCAGGGCGACGAGGAACACGAACGCGTAGAGGATCACGGACGGGTCCGACCCCGGGAAGCCGAGCACGTGGTTGAACACGACCGCCGCGACACCGATGCTCGCGCCGAACGAGAGCAGGTTCGCCACCAGGATGATCACCGGGACGACCACCGCTCGTAGGAGCAGGATCAGGACCACGAAGATCACGGCGAGCACCGCGGGCACGATCCGCTGGAGGTCCTCGACGCTGGTCCGCTGGGAGTCCAGCCGCTGCGCGGCGGCCCCTCCGACGAGAGCGTCTTCGCTGACGGCGTGGACCTCGTCACGGACGTCCGCCGCCACCTGCACGGCCTCCTGGGAGTCCGACGCCGCCGTCGTGACGACGTTGACGAGCACCAGCCCGTCGACAGCCAGCGGCTCTCCCCCCGAGGGCGAGGACGTGAGCACGCTGGCCTCGGCCACACCGGCGACGCCGGTCGCTGCTGCCAGGACGGCCTCGGCGTCCGACTCCGGCGCGATGACCGTGATCGGCTGCACCTGCCCGGCGTCGAAGTGCGCCGCGAGCACGTCCTGGCCGATCACCGAGTCCACCTCGGTGAGGAACACGTCGGAGTCGCTCGTGCCCTGGGCCTTGAAGGTCGGGGCCAGCGCAGTCAGTGCCACGAGAGCCAGAGCCGTACCCACCCAGACGGCCCGGTCCCTGCGGGCCACAAACCTCGCCAAGCGGTGCCACAGGCCGCTGGCGCCCGGCTCGAGCTCGTCCGAAGGGTCCTGGCCGGCCGCTGCCTCGGTACCGGCGGGCAGGAATCGCGGCACCCTGGGCCAGAACACGAGGCGCGAGCGCCGACCGGTCGCCAGGAGAAGAGCGGGGAGCAGGGTCAGCGCCGCCAGGTAGGCGGCCGCGATGCCGATCGCCGAGACGGGCCCGAGGCTGGCGTTTGACGAGAGGTCGGAGAGCAGCAGGCAGAGCACGCCGGCGATGACCGTGCCGGCACTCGCGCTGATCGGCTCGAAGGAGCGTCGCCACGCGACCCCCATCGCGGCGTAGACGGACTCGTGGCGCGTCAGCTCCTCCCGGTACCGCGCCACCAGCAGGAGCGAGTAGTCAGTGGCCGCACCGACGACGAGGATGAAGAGGATGCCCTGACTCTGCCCGTTGAGGTCGATGACGCCGTTCGCTGCCAGGTGGTAGACGGCCAGCGAGGCTGCGGTGAGGCCGAAGAGCGCGGTGAAGATGACGGCGAACGGGAGGGACGGTGAGCGGTAGACGACCACCAGGATGACCAGTACGACCAGAACCGCGACGACGAGCAGGACGCCGTCGAGACCACCGAAGGCCTCGACGAGGTCCGCGACCGATCCCGCGGGGCCGGTCACCCAGGCGACGAGCCCCACCTGCTCGAGGTCGCCCGTCGCGCCACGCAGGCTTGCGACGACGAGGTTGACGACGCTCTGCTCGTCCTCGGTGGGCTCAGCCGCGCGTTGGGCGTCGAGCGCGACCGGCACGAGGATCGCCTGCCCGTCCTCAGACGGGATGGCGACGACAGGCCCGGTCAGGAAGTCGCCGACCGTCTCACCCGTTCCCGGCACATCGAGACCGGGCACGGCTTCGGCGAACGCCTGGGCCGCCGCGAACTGTTCCGGGGTCAGCACGGTGCCGGCCGGATCGGCCTCGATGACCACCAGGGCCGGCAGGCTCGCCGTCTCGACGAAGCCGCGCGAGAGCTCCGCGGCCCGGGTCGACTCCGCGCTCGAGGGCAGGAAGGCCGCCTGGTCGTTCTCCTGCACCTCGGAGAGCTGTCCCTGGGCCATCCCGCCGAAGGCGGCGACGACCAGCCACAGCGCGAGCACCGACAGCGTGATCAGCCCGCGCACGACACCCCGGCGCCGGCCCTCGCCGCGCCCCTGCGTCCGACCCGTCGCCTGCGCGACGTCGGAGACCGGAGGGCCTCCACTCGATCCCGTCTGCTTCATCATGATGGAGTCCCAGTTCCGGCCGGTCGGGGTCGACAAGTCCTCAGCATGCTGACCATCATGGACCGAAGAGCGTTCGATACTCAAGGCGGAGGAGGCGGGATGGACGATGACCTTCCCCGATGGCCGACCGGACGCCTGCTGTCGGCAGCCGCCCGCCGCGTCGAGCGCGCGTGGGACAGCCACCTCGAGGCCTGGCACCTGTCGCACGGGAGCTTCCCCGTCCTCGTGCTCCTCGCCCGGGCGGACCACTCGCAACGAGAGCTCGCGGCGGCCATGTCTGTGACGGAGCAGACGATGAGCCGCATGCTCGCGCGGCTCGAACGCGCCGGGTACCTTGCGCGCGCGCCCCACGGCGTGGACCGCCGCCGGCACGTGGTGACCCTGCTCCCGGCCGGCCGGGAGGTGCTGGCGGCCGCGAGCAACCCTCGACTCGTCGAGTCCGTCGCGACTCGCAGACTCAGCCCCACCCAGGTCGAGGCCCTCCGAGACGCACTCATCACGCTTCTGCGGGACGACGACGACACCGCTCCCCCGGACGCCTCGGGCGCCGGCGAAAGAGGGGTCGCCCGGCGCGAAGCCGCGGGCGAGGAGGCCCCCGGCTGACCTAGGCTGAGCCGATGCGATTCGAACCGATCGAGCTCGGCAGCGCCTTGGTCGACTACGACTGGGCGTGGGACCTGCAGCGCCAGGTCCACGCCGGCGTCGTCGACGGGAGCCGCGAGGACACCGTCCTGCTCCTCGAGCACGCGAACGTGTACACGGCGGGACGCCGGACCGCGACGAGCGACCGCCCGGTCGATGGCACCCCGGTGATCGACGTCGACCGTGGCGGCAAGATCACGTGGCACGGCCCGGGGCAGCTCGTCGGGTACCCGATCATCGCGCTTGCCGAGCCGGTGGACGTCGTCGCCTATGTCCGCGCTCTCGAGGGCGCGATCATCGACCTCTGTGCCGACCTCGGCGTGCGCGGGGTGCGGATCGACGGTCGAAGCGGTGTCTGGGTCGAGGCTGACGAACGCGGACGGGACCGCAAGGTCGCGGCCATCGGCGTCCGAGTCGCCAAGGGCGTCACGATGCACGGCATCGCCATCAACGCCTGCCCGGACCTCGGCGCCTTCGACCGCATCGTGCCCTGCGGCATCTCCGACGCCGACGTGACGTCCCTGACGGCGGAGGCCGGCCGCCGGATCACCCCGCTCGACCTGGTCGCGCCGTTGACCGAGCACCTCGAGCGCCACCTGGCGTCGATGCGGGCTGCCCTGCGCAAGCCCGAGGTCGCCGTGGGCGCGGCCGTCGGTGCGGCGTCGTAGAGTGGTCGGGCTGCGCGGGAGCCGCGGGAGCCGACACCGAGGAGGACGTGCGTGACGCTCGCACCTGAGGGCCGGCGGATGCTGCGCGTCGAGGCGCGCAACGCCCAGGTCCCGATCGAGAAGAAGCCGGACTGGATCAAGACCCGGGCCACCATGGGGCCCGAGTACAACGAGCTCCGCTCGCTGGTCCGCGCCGGCGGCCTGCATACCGTGTGCGAGGAGGCGGGCTGCCCCAACATCTACGAGTGCTGGGAAGACCGAGAGGCGACCTTCCTCATCGGCGGCGACCAGTGCACACGGCGATGCGACTTCTGCCAGATCGACACCGGCAAGCCCGCCGACTTCGACTCCGACGAGCCGCGCCGGGTAGCCGAGTCCGTCCGTGAGATGGGGCTGCGGTACTCGACCGTCACCGGGGTCGCCCGTGACGACCTGGCCGACGGCGGTGCCTGGCTCTACGCGGAGACCGTCCGGCAGATCCATGCGATCAACCCGGAGACGGGCGTCGAGCTGCTCATCCCTGACTTCAACGCGGAGTCCGACTTGCTGGCCGAGGTCTTCTCCTCCCGACCGGAGGTCCTCGCGCACAACCTCGAGACCGTCCCCCGGATCTTCAAGACCATCCGACCGGGCTTTCGCTACGACCGTTCGCTCAGCGTCCTGACCGCCGCGCGGGCGGCCGGGTTGGTCACCAAGTCCAACCTCATCCTCGGTATGGGTGAGACGCTCGAGGAGGCCGAGCAAGCGCTGCACGACCTCTACGAGTCAGGCTGCGACCTGCTGACGATCACGCAGTACCTGCGCCCCTCGAAACGGCACCACCCTGTGGACCGGTGGGTGCGACCCGAGGAGTTCGCCGCGCTGTCCGACGCCGCTGAGGAGATCGGCTTCCTCGGCGTCATGGCCGGCCCCCTCGTGCGCTCCTCCTACCGAGCCGGCCGCCTCTGGGGCAAGGCCATGGCCCGCCGCGGGCTACCTGTCCCGCCGGCGCTGGCACACCTCACGGAGCCCACGACGTCGCGCCAGGAGGCCGCCGCCCTGCTCGGCTGACAAAGACAGACCGCCACCCCCGCTGCGGGGAGCGACTGACGACCTGGCGAGGCCGGTATCGTGGCCGCATGGCCGCGAAGAAGTCGCCCTCCCCTGCAAAGACGCCCAAGGCTCGCAAGCGGCGTTGGTACAACCAACTGTGGGACGTGTACGGGATGACACGTCGCCACGACCCCGCGGTGACGTGGTGGATGCTGCTCGCCTTCGTCGGCGTCGTCGCCGTGGCCGCCGTGCTCGGCTACGTGTTCGGGGCGATCTGGTACGGCCTCGTACTCGGCGTGCCGACCGCCACGCTCGTGGCGCTGACGATCATGGGGCGAAGGGCCGAGAAGGCTGCCTACGGCCAGATCGAGGGGCAGCCGGGAGCCTCCGTCGCCGCCCTCGGCACCCTGCGGCGCGGCTGGACGATCGAGAAGGAACCCGTCGCCGTCGACCCGCGCACCCAAGACCTCGTCTTCCGTGCGGTCGGACGGCCTGGCGTCGTTCTGATCAGCGAGGGCCCGGCCGCCCGAGTCGGGCGACTGCTGGAGAACGAGCGCAAGCGCACCACACGCCTTCTGCCGAACGTGCCCGTCCACCTCATTCAGCTGGGCAACGAAGAGGGCCAGACGCCGCTCCTGAAGCTCACGCGGACCGTGCAGCGCCAGAAGGGCAAGCTGACCGCGGCCGAGAGCGCCGAGGTAGCCAAGCGACTCAAGGCCCTCGGCACGGCGCGCCCGCCGATCCCGAAGGGCATCGACCCGACGCGCGCTCGGCCGGACCGCAAGGGCATGCGGGGCCGCTGACTCACCACCGCCGGCGAAGAGATCGTGTGGGGCCGGTCAGCGCAGGCGCAGGATCTGGGTCCCGGCCCAGCGGTCGTGCAACCCCCGGCCGTCGGGCCCCCACACGATCGCGGGAAGGACCAGACATAGCGCAAGGGTCCGGATCGCGGCTCGGCCGGGCCCCGGAAGCCCCCCGTCGAGGTCACGAACCCCGAGCCCGAGGATCCGGTGGCCGATCGTCGAGCCGAGCGTGCCGACCAGGATCACGGACATCGCGAAGAAGATCACCAGGTTCGCGGTCGGGTCGTACCCGAAGAAGCCCGCACTGATCGCCAAGGCGATGAGCCAGTCGGCGAGAAGCGCGACCAGGCGACGCGAGATGGCCGCCGGCTGCGGGAGCCGGGGCGGGCGCGGGCTCGAACTCGGGGTCGTCACGCCGCTACGGTAGTTGAGCGCACCCGGAGTCGAACGCGCGGGACGAACCCCGCCGACCGCCTCTAGGGTGGGCCCGATGTAACACTGCGGACACATACGAGTCACGCACGGGAAACGCCTTCGCTCTACGTTGACCGGACGTGCCCTTGCGGTGTGTCCCCTACCTAGGAGCTACGGATGTTCAAAGACGCGGGTGAGGCTCTCGCCTACATCTCCGAGAACGACGTCAAGTTCATCGACGTGCGTTTCTGTGATCTCCCCGGCGTGATGCAGCACTTCAACGTCCCGGCCTACTCGGTCGATGCGGACTTCTTCACGGAAGGCCAGATGTTCGACGGATCGTCGATCCGCGGCTTCCAGGCCATCCACGAGTCGGACATGAAGCTGATCCCCGACCTCGACTCGGCCTACGTCGACCCCTTCCGGGCCGAGAAGACGCTGAACATCAACTTCCACATCGTCGACCCGTACACGGACGAGCCCTACAGCCGCGACCCGCGTCAGGTCGCAGCCAAGGCCGAGGCGTACCTGCGCTCGACCGGCATCGCGGACACGGCGTTCTTCGCCCCCGAGGCCGAGTTCTACATCTTCGACGACGTGCGCTTCGAGACGAAGCAGAACGCCGGCTACTACTACATCGACTCCATCGAGGCCGCGTGGAACACGGGCCGCGAAGAGGAGGGCGGCAACCTCGGTCACAAGACCCCCTACAAGGGTGGGTACTTCCCGGTTCCGCCGGTGGACCACTTCGCCGACCTCCGCGACCAGATCTGCCTTCTCCTCGACGACCTGGGGCTCCAGGTCGAGCGCTCGCACCACGAGGTGGGCACCGCCGGGCAGGCTGAGATCAACTACCGGTTCGACACGCTCGCCAAGTCAGGTGACAAGGTCCAGCTCTTCAAGTACGTCGTGAAGAACGTGGCGCACAACGCCGGTCGCACGGCGACCTTCATGCCCAAGCCGCTCTTCGGTGACAACGGCTCGGGCATGCACGTCCACCAGTCCCTGTGGAAGAACGGCCAGCCGCTGTTCTTCGACGAGAAGGGCTACGGCGGCCTGTCCGACATGGCGCGCTGGTACATCGGTGGGCTGCTCAAGCACGCCCCGTCGCTCCTCGCCTTCACGAACCCGACGGTGAACTCCTACCACCGCCTGGTCCCCGGCTTCGAGGCGCCGGTCAACCTGGTCTACTCGGCCCGCAACCGGTCCGCCTGCATCCGCATCCCGGTGACGGGTTCGAACCCCAAGGCGAAGCGGATCGAGTTCCGCGTGCCGGACCCCTCGAGCAACCCGTACCTCGCGTTCGCGGCGATGCTCATGGCCGGCCTCGACGGCATCCAGAACCGGATCGAGCCCCCGGACCCGGTCGACAAGGACCTCTACGAGCTGCCCCCGGAGGAGCACGCGCTCATCCAGCAGGTTCCGGCCTCGCTCTCCGAGGTCCTCGACGAGCTCGAGAAGGACCACGACTACCTGACGGCCGGGAACGTGTTCACCCCCGACCTGATCGCGGAGTGGATCGACTACAAGCGCAGCCGTGAGGTGGACCCGATCCGCCTGCGGCCGCACCCGCACGAGTTCGAGCTGTACTACGACGTCTGACCTGTCGGGAGCCGCCCGCCTGCGCTAACGCAGGTGGGCGGCTCCCACAGTCCGCATAGAGTCCACACGGGCCGCCAGGACAGAGTCCACGCGGCCCGTGTGGACTCTTCGCTGTCCGGCCACGCGTGCGGCGTAGCTGTGGAGCGTCGTCGTCGCCGAGGCATGCCGGAGCCGCGCCGGGCCGACCTCGACGTCGGCGCCAGACGAGATCCGCGGCCGAGCGAAGTAGCGCCGAAGGTCGCGGAAACGA
>JAHECE010000002.1:23153-34105 GCA_024641895.1 Actinomycetales bacterium | reverse complement strand
CGTCGACCTGCGGTACTACGACCTCTCGATCGAGAACCGCGACGCGACGGACGACCAGGTGACGATCGACGCGGCCAACGCCATCAAGGAGCACGGCGTCGGCGTCAAGTGCGCCACCATCACGCCCGACGAGGCCCGCGTCGAGGAGTTCGGCCTCAAGAAGATGTGGCTCTCGCCCAACGGCACGATCCGCAACATCCTCGGCGGAGTCGTCTTCCGCGAGCCGATCATCATCTCCAACATCCCGCGGCTGGTCCCGGGCTGGACCAAGCCGATCATCATCGGCCGTCATGCCTTCGGCGACCAGTACCGCGCGACGAACTTCAAGGTCCCCGGCGCGGGCACGCTCATGCTGACCTTCACCCCGGCGGACGGCTCCGAGCCGATCCAGCAGCAGGTCGTGACCTACCCCGACGGCGGCGGCGTCGCGATGGGGATGTACAACCTCGACGACTCGATCCGCGACTTCGCGCGGGCCTCGTTCGCGTACGGCTTGCAGCGCGGCTACCCCGTCTACCTCTCGACGAAGAACACGATCCTCAAGGCCTACGACGGCGCGTTCAAGGACATCTTCGCCGAGGTCTTCGAGGCGGAGTACGCCGAGAAGTTCGCCGCCGCGGGTCTCACGTACGAGCACCGCCTCATCGACGACATGGTCGCCGCAGCGATGAAGTGGGAGGGCGGCTACGTCTGGGCCTGCAAGAACTACGACGGCGACGTCCAGTCGGACACGGTGGCGCAGGGGTTCGGCTCGCTCGGGCTCATGACCTCGGTCCTCATGACGCCGGACGGCAAGACTGTCGAGGCAGAGGCGGCGCACGGGACGGTGACCCGGCACTACCGGCAGCACCAGGCCGGGAAGCCGACGTCGACCAACCCGATCGCGTCGATCTTCGCCTGGACCGGTGGCCTGCGGCACCGCGGCAAGCTGGACGGGACCCCGGAGGTCACGCAGTTCGCCGAGACGCTCGAGCAGGTCGTCATCGAGACGGTCGAGAGCGGCAAGATGACCAAGGACCTCGCGCTGCTGATCGGCCCGGACCAGGCCTGGCTGACCACGGAGGGCTTCCTTGCCGCCCTCGACGAGAACCTGGCCGCCCGGCTCGGCTGAGCGTCGCCCCGATGTCCCGGGGGCGCCACCCCTGGCGTTCCGGGCCCGCCGAACCGGGCCCCGTTGAACTGGGCCCGTTGAACCACGCTCGTCGAACCAAGGAGAGCACCGCCATGTCACGTCCCCCCGTCGTCGTCACCGTCACCGGGGCTGCCGGGCAGATCGGCTACGCGCTGCTGTTCCGGATCGCCTCCGGCCAGCTCCTCGGCCCAGACGTTCCCGTGTCGCTGCGGCTCCTCGAGGTACCGCAGGCGGTCCGGGCCGCCGAGGGCACGGCGATGGAGCTCGACGACTGTGCGTTCCCGCTGCTGGCGGGCGTCGACATCACGAGCGACGCCCGGACCGGCTTCGACGGTGCGAACGTCGCCCTGCTCGTCGGAGCCAGGCCTCGCGGCGCCGGGATGGAACGCTCGGACCTGCTCGCCGCGAACGGTGGGATCTTCGGGCCACAGGGTGAGGCGATCAACGCAGGAGCGGCCGATGACATCCGCGTGCTCGTCGTGGGCAACCCCGCCAACACGAACGCGCTCATCGCGTCCGCGCATGCGCCGGACGTCCCGGCCGAGCGGTTCACGGCCATGACCCGACTCGACCACAACCGCGCCCTCAGCCAGCTAGCGCGGCGCGCGGGTGCTCCCGTGAGCGTGATCGAGCGCCTCACCATCTGGGGCAACCACTCCACGACGCAGTATCCCGACATCAGCCACGCCCTGATCGGCGGTCGGCCCGCCGCGGAGGTCGTCGACGACGACGCCTGGCTCACAGAGACGTTCGTGCCCACCGTCGCCAAGCGCGGGGCCGCGATCATCGAGGCCCGCGGGGCCTCGTCGGCGGCCTCGGCCGCGAACGCCGCGATCGACCACGTCGCCTCCTGGGTGGGCGGGACGCCCGAGGGTGACTGGACCTCGGCGGCCGTGGTCTCGACCGGGGAGTACGGCGTCCCCGCGGGGCTCGTCTCCTCGTTCCCGGTCGTCTCGCGCGGCGGCGGCTGGGAGATCGTCCCGGACCTGTCGATCGACGAGTACTCGCGAGGGCGGATCGACACATCGGTGGCCGAGCTGGTCGAGGAGCGGGACGCCGTCGCGGCCCTCGGGCTGCTGCCCGGGGCCTGAGCTCGCCGGACGCGCCCCATGCAGGGGCGTCGTCGGTGACGCGTCGGTGCCTCCGGCGTCCTGGCGGGCCGGTCAGCCGCGCGCGCGGGCGACGACGTCCCTGAGCACGGCGACCAGCTCGGCCGGGTTGTCGTGCTGGACGAAGTGCCGGCAGCCGGGCAGCACGTGAGCCTCGACACCGAACCGTTCGTGCAGCACCCGGGCGGCCTCGTGCCGCGTCGGCGGTGAGTCGCCGCCGACGGTGACGACCACATTGCCCTGTCCTGCAGCCGGTGCCTGCGGCTGGAACGCGCGGAACATCGCAAGGTCGCGGTCCACCGCGCCCGGGTCCGCCGGGGCCATCGCCGGGGACCAGCCGGGACCGTACAGGGCACGTCCGAAGCCGGTGACACCGCCCTGGGCGTAGCCGGCGACGACGTGGTCGAGGAGCCCGGGCACGAGTGTCCCGACGGCCGGTTCGTGCAGGACGGCCCCCGCGAGGGGGACGTCGCTGGAGGCCAGGGCGAGCCCGAGGGTGGCGCCGCCGCTCACGCCGACGACCACCGCGCCCCGCGCGGCCTCCGACAGGAAGGCGACCTCGCGATCCAGGTCCCCGCTCGACGGCCGCTGCGGTGCGAGGACCTCGAGGCCGGGGAAGCCGTCCTCGCTCGGTTCTTGCAGGAGGCGGATCACGGCATCCCAGACGGCGGCGGTCGTTGCCGCGCCGTGCACGAGGAGGACCCGGGGTGCCATGCCCGGAAGCGTAGGGGCAGTGCGGCGCCGGGCGCAGCCGGCCGTGCTCGTCCCCGGCGTCGATCGTGATGCGTGCGAGACCGCCCGGCAACCCAGTGTTTACCTGCGGCGCAGTCGGTCGAAACGCGACGTTCCTAGATTCGCGGCATGGATACGAAGTCGGGTTCACCAGTGGATGCGGCGCTGTATACAGCGCGGTATCCGGCGTCCGACGCGAACCCGGGCGCGCAGTCCACGCAGTTGCCGGGGCGGGCGTCGGCGACCGGGGGAGGGGACCCCCGGTGGGCCCTGACGGACGCCGAGCTGGCCGAGTCCCGCGGCAGCAGGCGGGATCTCGTGCACGGCCGGCTGCGGCGGATGGTCCTCCTCGGCGTCTTCCCGACCCGAGAACGCCTGGCGGAGGAGCGGATCGCCGAGATGCTCGGCGTGTCGCGGACCCCCGTGCGCGAGGCCATGGTCCGACTGCACGCGGACCGGCTGCTCCGGCGCTACGCGGACGGCGGCTACTACGTGGCCGAGCCCGACCTGCTCGACCTGCGTGACCTCTACGAGGTCCGCATCGCCCTCGAGCTGCGGGGCCTCGTGCGTTCCCTGGAGGGCTTCGGTGCACACGACGTCGCGGTCCTCGAGCCGCTGCGGGACCGCTGGCGCAGGATGCAGCTGGACCAGCCCGAGCCGGACCCGTCGTTCGTCGAGATCGACGAGTCCTTCCACATGGCGCTGTGCCGTGCGACGGGCAACGCCGTGCTGGCCGACGCCCTCGAGACGGTGAACGCCCGGATCCGGCCGGTGCGCATGCACGACTTCCTCACCGAGGACCGGATCGCCCTCACGATCAGCCAGCACCTCGGCATCGTCGAGGCGGTTCTCGCCACAGAGATCGACGTCGCCGTCGAGCGCATGCGGATCCACGTCGGGGAGTCGATGGAGGTCGTCGAGCGGCGGGCCGCGCGGGCGATCACCCAGATGATCCTCGGACGAGGGAGGCGGTCATGACCGCGGCCGGTCCGGCGCGGGCTCACGCGCGCATCGGGGCGTCGCCGGCGCTGCTCGAGGCCCGCAGCCTGACGAAGCGCTTCGGCGAGGTGGTCGCCAACAGCGACGTCGACCTCACCGTCCTCCCCGGTGAGGTGCACGCCCTCGTCGGGGAGAACGGTGCCGGCAAGAGCACCCTCCTGAAGATGCTGTACGGCGTCTACGTGCCGGACGAGGGCAGGCTCTTCATGGACGGCACGGCGGTGCCGCCAGGGAACCCGGCCGGCGCCCGGGCGCTCGGGATCGGCATGGTGTTCCAGGACCTGCGCCTCGTCCCGGCGCTGACCGTCGCCGAGAACGTGGCGCTGGCGCTCCCGGGCGGTCCCCGGCTCCGGCTCCCTGCCCTTGCCGCCCGCATCACGCAGGCCGCGCTCGGCTACGGGCTCGCCGTCGAACCCTGGGCGACAGTGCGGCACCTCTCGATCGGCGAGCGGCAGCGCGTCGAGATCCTCAAGGTCCTCATGACGGGCGCCCGCCTCGTGATCCTCGACGAGCCCACCAGCGTGCTGGCGCCCCAAGAGGTCGAGGCGCTGTTCGCCGTCGTCGCTCAGCTGCGTGATCAGGGCCTCGGCGTCGTCATCGTCACCCACAAGCTGGGCGAGGTGCGGGCGATCGCGGACCGGGTCACCGTGCTTCGAGGCGGTCGGGTGATCCTGAACGGCGAGGATCCCGCGGCCTTCACCGACGCCGAGCTCGTGGAAGCGATGGTCGGTCGACAGGTGCCCCCGCTGTCCCGGGACCGGCTCCCCGTTCCCGAGGGCTCGGCCGCCGTCCTCACTCTGGAGGGCGTCAGCGCCCAAGGCGATCGAGGCAACATCGCGTTGCGGTCCGTCGACCTCGACGTCCGGCCCGGCGAGCTCCTCGGCATCGCCGGTGTCGCGGGCAGCGGCCAGAAGGAGCTGTGCGAGGTCGCCCTGGGCCTGCGGCCGGCCGTGCAGGGCACCGTCACGGTGGGCGGCGTGCCCGTCGTCTCCGCGGCGAACGCCATCGCGGCCGGGGCGGTGTCCATCCCCGAGGATCCCGTCGCAGACTCCGTGGCGACCGGGTTGAGCGTCCTCGAGCACATGGCGCTCGACGGGCGGCCGATCCCGTCCAAGGGGCTGGGGATCGACTGGCGGGCGATGGGCCGGCGAACCGCCGAGCTCGACGAGCGGGTAGGCCTGCGGATGGCTCCCGCGCACCGACGCCTCGCGGAGCTCTCCGGCGGCAACATCCAGCGGGTCCTGCTGACCCGCGAGCTGGGGATCGACGCGTCGCTGGTCGTCGCGGCGTACCCCAGCCGCGGCCTGGACATCGCGAATACCCGGCGGACCCAGGAGGTCCTGCTCGAGCAGCGTGCGCGGGGTGCCGGCGTGCTCGTGGTCTCCGAGGACCTCGACGAGCTCATCTCGATCGCGGACCGGATCGCGGTCATGCACGACGGTCACGTCGTCGGCGTCGTCGACGCGGTAGGAGCCGACCGGATGTCGGTCGGCCGACTGATGCTCGGAGGAGCCGGATGAGCGAGCAGGTCAGTACGGGTCTCGGCGCAGGGCTCTCGGCCGCCCTCCTGGACGGCGAACGATGGCGCCGCAACCGGGCGCTCGCGGTGCGCTGGGCGCTCGCGCTCCTCGGCGGCCTGATCGTCTTCGGTGCCTTCGTGCTCGCCAACGGTGCCTCGCCGCTGGACGTGTACACCGACATCTGGACGGGGACGCTGACCCAGCCGAGCCAGGTCCAGCAGATCCTGGTCCGCGCGGCCCCGCTCGTGCTCGCCGGCCTGGCGGTGGTGATCCCCGCTCGAGCGGGCATGGTCAACGTCGGTGGCGAGGGCCAGCTCATCATCGGGGCCGTTGCCGCGGCGGGCGTCGCGCAGGCGTTGACGACGGCTCCCACCGGCCTGCTCGTCATCGCGATGCCGGTGGCGGCCGCCGCCGCCGGCGCAGCGTGGGCCGGCATCGCGGCCCTGATGCGCGTCGTCGTCAACGTCAACGAGGCGGTGACGACGCTCCTGCTGAACTACGTCGCCCTGTACGTGATGCTCTTCCTCATCCTCGGCCCCTGGAAGGACCCGGCGGCCCTCGGGCAGTCGACCAGCGTCGGCCTCGCGGACGGCGCGAAGCTGCCGCTGCTCGCGGGCACCGCGGTGCACGTCGGTGTCCTGGTCTCGCTCGGGGCGGCGATCGTCGTCTGGTTCGCGCTCTCGCGCACGAGCTGGGGCTTCCGGCTCTCCGTCGTCGGGGGCAACGCGGAGGCCGCTCGCAGGACGGGTATGCCGGTCGTCGTCGTCCTGCTGACCGCGCTGCTCATCGGCGGGGCGCTCGCCGGCCTTGCCGGCTTCGTCCAGTACGCCGGGTCGGAGTACAAGCTCCGGCCGACCTTCGGCCTCTCCCTCGGCTACGTCGCGTTCCTCGCGAGCTGGCTGGCGCGGCACCGGCCGGTGCCCCTGCTGCTGGCGAGCCTCGCGCTGGCCGCGATCGCCGTGTCCGGCAACAGCCTCCAGATCGGCTCCGGTCTGCCGGCAGCCAGCGTGAACGTCCTCATGGGCCTGATCCTCGTCGCCGTCCTCGGATGGACCGGAGCACGGAAGGCGGCACAGTCGTGATCGTCGAGATCCTCTCGGGGGCCGTGCGCGGCGGAACCTCGATCCTCTACGCCGGCCTCGGCGAGAGCGTCTCGGAGCGTTCCGGGGTGATCAACCTCGGGACGGAGGGCGCCATGCTCGTCGGCGCCCTCGGCGGCTACGCCGTCACCGCCCAGACCGGCAACCCGTGGATCGGAGTGCTCGGCGGTGCGGCCGCCGGGGCGCTGCTCTCCCTGGTGCACGCGGTGCTGGTCGTCAGCCGGGGGGCCAACCAGTTCGCCAGCGGCCTCACGCTCTTCTTCCTCGCGCTCGGTCTCACCTCGCTGTTCGGCACCGGCTACGTCAGCCGGCAGATCAATGCGTTCACGCCGGTCAAGGTGCCGGTGCTGGGCGATCTGCCCGTCGTGGGCCCGGTGCTCTTCCAGCATGACCCGCTCGTCTACGTCGCCTTCGTGGCAGCGCCCTTGGTGTGGTGGGTGCTCTTCCGCACCCGGGCCGGGCTGCTCCTGCGCACGGCGGGCGAGCGGTCGGACGCCCTCGTCGTGCACGGCTACAGCGTCACGCGCGTGCGCTACGTCGCGACGGTGGTGGGCGGCGCCCTGGCCGGCGTCGGTGGTGCACACCTCTCGATCGCCTACGCGAACAGCTGGTTCGAGGGCATGGTCGCCGGCCGCGGCTTCATCGCGGTCGCCTTGGTGATCTTCGGGATGTGGAACCCGATCACGATCGCCGGCGGCGCCTACCTCTTCGGCGCCGCGCTGAGCCTCGCCTCCGTGCTGCAGGCCGGCGGGGTGGCGGTCAACCAGTTCGCCCTCGACGTCGTGCCCTTCGTGCTGACCCTCGTTGTCCTCGCCGTGCTGGGCAAGCGGACGCTGCTCGCGGCGCCCGACGAGCTGCTCAAGGTCCTCGACAACTCGACCTCCAGATGACCCCCAGGTCCCGTCTCCCTCTCGTCGCTCACCGCCGGGACGGACGGCCACAGGAAGGAACCACCATGAGAATCATCCGAAGGACACGACTGGCGCTCGCTGCGGCGCTCGCAGCGGCGGCCGTAGCAGCGCTGGCCGCCTGCAGCCCGGCAGCCTCGAGCGGGGGTGGCTCGGACGCGAGCGCCGAGGCACCGGGCGCAGGCGCGACCAAGATCGGCTTCATCGCCGTGGGGCCGAAGGATGACTTCGGCTACAACCAGGCGGTGTACCAGGGGGTCGAGGCGCTCCGCGAGGCGTTGCCCGGCGTCGAGGTCATCGACGCCTACAACATCCCGGAGGACGACAGCGCGGCGACGACGATGGAGAGCATGATCGCGCAGGGTGCGACGATCATCTTCGCGACGTCGTACGGGCACCTGGACGCCGCGAAGAAGGTCGCCGAGGCTCACCCGGACGTCGTCGTTGTCCACCAGGGCGGACTCCTCGACCCGGCCCCGGCCAACATGGGGACGTATTTCGGCAGCGTGTTCGAGCCCGTGTACCTCGCAGGCATCGCCGCCGGGGCCGCGACGGAGACCGGCAAGCTCGGCTACGTCTACGCGATCCCGATCCCGCAGACGCTGGCGAACATCAACGCTTACACCCTCGGTGCGCAGACGGTCCGCCCGGACGTGGAGGTCATCGCGGTCTCGACGACCAGCTGGTGCACCCCCGGCACGCAGGCCGACCGGGTGGCATCGCTGCTCGCCAAGGGCGTGGACGTCATGACGCAGCACCAGGACTGCACCAAGACCATCATCGAGGCCACGGAGGCCGCGGGCGCCTACACCGTCGGATACCACGCTGACGCCTCGGAGCTCGCCCCCGAGGGCTGGCTCACCGGGTCCGAGTGGAACTGGGGCCCGCTGTACACCCAGATCGCGCAGACCGCGATCGACGGGGACTTCGTCGGCAGCGAGTTCAACGGCAACTACCGTGCCGACATGGCCTCGGGGGCCAACCCGTTCGTGGCCTCGGAGTTCGGGCCGAGCGTCTCGGAGGAGACCAAGGCGCTCATCGCCGCCGCCGCGGCCGAGCTGGAGGCGGGCGGCAGCCCGTTCGAGGGCCCGGTCACGGCGCAGGACGGAACGGTCAAGGTCGCCGAGGGGGAGACCCCGTCGATCGAGACCATCGAGCAGATGGACTACTTCGTCAAGGGCGTCACCGGCACCACCTCCTGAGCCCGGAAGCTGATCCGTCAGCACTGATCCGTCAGCAGCTGATCCGTCAGCACTGATCCGTCAGCACAGATCAACGCCCCAGCCGAGGGCAGGCCGGCCCGGTGACACCACCGAGCCGGCCTGCCCCGGCCGACGTAGCGCAGGAGTGAGAACCCATGGCCGTGCACGTCGCCTCGACGACTCCCTACCCGTGGCCCTACGACGGCGACCTGGCGGGCGCCGCCGCGGCGCTGCTCGTCCTCGCCCCGGCCGGCTCCGCGGCACCGACGACCGACCACGGGCGTGGCGAGCCCTCCGGGACGATCGGCAGGCTGGCCGCAGCGGTGCGTGGTGGCGGCGGTCTGGTCATCGCCGTCACGACCGCGTCAGCCGCCCTGCGTCCCGGGCGGTCCGGTTGGCCGCCGGCGCGCGAGCTCGCCGCCGACGCGCTCGCGCTCCTGCCCGAGGGCGCCGACGAGGCGGTCGTGGCGGGCGGCATCGACGCCTTCTACGGCAGCGACCTGGACCTGCTCCTGCGCACCCGCGGGGTCGAACGCCTGCTCCTCGTCGGGATCGGCCTCGAGACCTGCATCCACTCCACGATGCGGGACGCCAACGACCGCGGGTACGAGTGCCTGCTCGTGGTCGATGCCTGCCTACCGGTGGACGCCGGCCTCGTGCCGGCCGCTGTTTCCATGATCGAGATGTCGGGCGGGATCTTCGGGGCGGTAGGCCGCTCGCTCGACGTCCTCACCGCACTTGCCCTCGAAGGAGCCCAGCCATGACCAGCACCGACGTCACCCCCGGCGACGTGACCGCCGCCGCGACCGAGAGCGGGCCGAGCGCTCCGGCGCCGGTCTCGTTCGGCGTCGTCGAAGCAGACCCCTACCCCTGGCCCTTCGACGGCAGCTTCTCGCCCGCGACGACCGCCGTCGTGAACATCGACTGGCAGCAGGACTTCTGCGGCCCGGGCGGCTACGTCGACGCGATGGGCTACGACCTCTCCCTCACCCGGGCCGGCCTCGGGCCCACCGCGGCGCTCCTGGCGGCGGTCCGCCCGCTCGGCTTCATGGTCGTGCACACCCGCGAGGGACATCGTCCGGACCTGGCGGACCTGCCGGCCAACAAGCTCTGGCGCTCGCGACGGATCAACGCCGGCATCGGGGACAGCGGCCCGTGCGGCCGGATCCTCACGCGGGGCGAGCCCGGCTGGGAGATCGTGCCCGAGGTCGCGCCGCTGCCCGGTGAGGTCGTGATCGACAAGCCCGGCAAGGGCTCGTTCTACGCCACGGACCTCGACCTCGTGCTGCGCAACCGCGGGATCACGCACATCATCCTGACCGGCATCACCACCGACGTCTGCGTGCACACCACGATGCGCGACGCCAACGACCGCGGCTACGAGTGCCTCCTGCTCTCGGACTGCACGGGGGCCACCGACTACGGCAACTACCTCGCCGCGCTCAAGATGGTCACGATGCAGGGCGGCGTGTTCGGCGCCGTCGCCGATTCCGCGGCCCTGCTGCGGACGCTCGGTCAGCCGCTCGAATGATCGGCTCGCTGCAGCGCGCGAGCCTCCACCGCGGATACCGGGAAGGGTCCTTCACACCGGCTGACGTCGTCGCCGCGGTGTACGAGCGGATCGAGGCTCGCGGGCAGGACAACGTCTGGATCCACCTCGTGGACGGCGCCGAGGCGGTCGCGGAGGCCGAGGAGCTCGCCCGCCGCTACGCCGGCCGTGACCTGCCGCCGCTGTTCGGGCTGCCCTTCGCGGTGAAGGACAACGTCGATGTGGCCGGCCTGCCCACCACGGCGGCCTGCCCCGACTTCGCCTACGTCGCGCGCGAGTCGGCACCCGTGGTCGAACGAGCGGTCGCGGCCGGGGCGATCTGCATCGGCAAGACGAACCTCGACCAGTTCGCGACGGGGCTGACGGGCACGCGCTCGCCGTACGGCGTCGTGCGCAACCCCTTCGACCCCGACGTGATCTCGGGAGGGTCGAGCTCGGGCTCGGCGGTGGCGGTCGCGGCCGGCCTTGCCGCCTTCGCGATCGGCACCGACACCGCCGGCTCCGGCCGGGTGCCCGCCGGCCTCACCGGGACCGTCGGGGTGAAGCCCAGTCGCGGTCTGGTCAGCACCCGGGGCATCGTGCCCGCGTGCCGCTCGCTCGACTGCCCGAGCGTGTTCGCGCTGTCGGTTGCCGACGGTACGGCCGTGCTCGCCGTCGTCGCCGGCCCCGACGCGGCCGATCCGTTCTGCCTCGACCTGCCG
>JAHECE010000002.1:0-23143 GCA_024641895.1 Actinomycetales bacterium | reverse complement strand
GCGGGTCGGGGTCCCGACCCATGCCCTCGGTCTGGACGAGGACGCGGCAGCGGCGTTCGAGGCGGCCGTGGTCCGGCTCGAGACCCTGGGCATGCGCGTCGTCCCCATCGATCTGCACCCGTTCATGCAGGTGGGTGACCTGCTCTACGGAGGGCCGTGGGTCGCCGAACGGCTCGCGGACCTGGAGCACTTCGTGTCCGCTCGGCCCGAGGCCGTGCACCCGGTGACCCGGCAGATCCTCGCCGGCGCGATCGCCGTCTCCGGCGCGGACGCGTTCCGTGGTCTGCACGCCCTCGCCGCGGGCCGGGCGCGCACGGCCGCGGCGTGGGCCGACTCGGACGTGATCCTCGTGCCCACGGCGCCGGAGGCTCCGACGATCGAGGAGGTGCTCGCGGACCCGTTCGGGCCCAACGCCAGACTGGGGCGTTTCACCAACTTCGTGAACCTTCTGGACCTCGCGGCGATCGCGCTCCCGTCGTCGACGACGCCGGCGGGCGTCCCGGTCGGCGTCACGTTCCTGGGTCCGGCCGGGTCGGACGGGCTCCTGGCCGGACTGGGCGAGGTGTGGCAGCGGGCGGCCGGTCTGGCGGTCGGAGCGACCGGCTTTCCCCTCGAGGCCGCAGCCGAGCCTCGAGGGGTCCTCGAGTCGGGCGCGACGCGGGAGACGGCCGCGGGCGAGGGCGAGGGCGAGGGCTGCGACGCCGACCGCGAGGACGAGGTGCTGGTCGCAGTGGTCGGCGCCCACCTCGCGGGCGAGCCGCTCAACCCGGTCCTGCTGGAACTCGGTGCCCGCCTCCACGCCAGCACGCGGACCGCACAGGAGTACCGGCTCCTCGCATTGCCCGGTCTGCCGGCGAGGCCCGGGTTGGTGCGGGTGACCGAGGGTGGAGGCGCCGTCGACGCCGAGGTCTACCGGATGCCGGCAGCCTCCGTCGGTCCGCTCCTGGCCGGCGTGCCCGCACCGCTCGGGCTCGGCACGGTCCGGCTCGGCGACGGCAGCAGCGTGCTCGGCTTCCTGTGCGAGAGCGCCGGCGCGCAGGATGCCGTGGACATCACGTGGTTCGGCGGTTGGCGCGCCTACCGGCAGAGCCTGTCGAGCGGGTGAGCGCTGCCCGACGTCGTCGACGCGTACCGTGCGGGTCGTGCGCATCCCGATCCGCGTCCGGCCCGGCGCGTCCCGGACGAAGGTCGGCGGGACTTATGACGACCGGCTGGTCGTCGCTGTCTCGGCCCGTGCCGTCGACGGCGCTGCCACCGAGGCGGCGCTCACCGCGCTCGCGAACGCCTTCGGCGTGCGGCCCGCTAGCGTGAGCCTCGTGCAGGGGCGGACCTCTCGTGACAAGGTCGTGGAGATCAGCCCGGCGGGATCGGACGACGGCGCTCGTCTCGTCGCGCGCCTGGCCGAGCTGCTCGGGTAGCGGCGCCGCACCGCAGGGGCGCCCCGGGCGACAGGAGCGATGATGGACGATGCGCCGACCACCGCGGCTCTCGAGGCGCGGGCCCACTGGGTAGCCGCGGACCTCATCGCCTACCCCGCGGACCTCCTCCCGGACGCCGCGGACTGGTCGTTCGAGCTCTGGTCCCGGGTGCCGCCCCCCGGCGGCAGGATGGACCCGTCCGCGACGAACCCCCTGCTTGCCGACCGGATCGTCCCGCTGCTCCCGCGGCCCGACGGCATCGGTGACCTCGAGAACGACTTTCCGGCACTGCGTTACCACCGCGCGCTGCGGGTGCCCCTCGGGCCCGCCGAGGTGGCTCGTGTCGTGACGGGCGCAGTCGAGCTGGTTGCCCGGCGCTCCGGCGGCAGCGTCGGGAGCACCGTCCGCACCGGACTGCAGCTGGGCGGCGTCCTGGACGACCTCTACGGGCGTGACGCCGTTCGGCGCGTCCTGGGCCCGACCTGGAGCGACGGTGTGCCCTCGCTCACGCTGTGGGCGCCGACGGCACTCGGCGTGACGCTTCAGCTGTATGGCGGGCTCGGGCGCGGCCCTGCTGCCCGGGACCTGGCGGGGCAGCCGGCTGAGCGGATCCCGATGGCGCGCGCCGCCGACGGCGCCTGGTCCGTGCAGGGTGAACCGTCGTGGGCCGGCCGGGCCTACCGGTACGAGGTCGAGGTCTGGGTGCCGGCCGTGGGCGCCGTCGTCGGCAACGTCGTGACCGACCCCTACTCGGTCGCCCTGACCACGGGCTCGACCCACTCGGTCCTCGTGGACCTCACGGACCCCGCCTTCCGGCCGGCGCAGTGGGAGAGCACGCCGCCGCCGCCCGTGGCGCGGCCGGTCGACCGCACGATCTACGAGCTGCACGTGCGGGACTTCTCCGCCGCCGACGACCTCGTGCCGCCCGAGCACCGGGGCGCCTACCTGGCGTTCGCCGACTCCGGGCGGGGGGCAGCGCACCTGCGCGCGCTGGCCGAGGCGGGCCTGAACACCGTGCACCTGCTCCCCGTGTTCGACTTCGCCAGCGTGCCCGAGGACCGCACCGACCAGCTCGCCCCGGTCGGAGACCTGCGCCGCTTCGCCCCGGACTCGTCCGAGCAGCAGCGGGCCGTGTCCGCTGTCGCGGCGCGCGACGCCTTCAACTGGGGCTACGACCCGTGGCACTACCTGGCCCCGGAGGGCTCGTACGCCACGGCCGGCAACGCCGATGGCGGGGCTCGCGTCGCGGAGCTGCGGACGATGGTCGGTGCCCTGCACGGCCTGGGCCTGCAGGTCGTGCTCGACCAGGTCTACAACCACACCTTCCGGCACGGGCAGGATCCCGGTTCGGTGCTGGATCGCGTCGTTCCGGGCTACTACCACCGCCTCGACGCGGCCGGCCGCGTCGAGGCGTCCACCTGCTGCTCGAACATCGCGACGGAGCGCGTCATGGCGAACAAGCTCATGGTCGACGCGGTCGTGCACTGGGCGCGGCACTACCGGGTCGACGGCTTCCGTTTCGACCTCATGGGCCACCACTCCCGGGACACGATGCTCGCCGTGCGCGCGGGTCTCGACGCCCTCACCCTCGCGGCAGACGGCGTCGACGGGCGGGCCGTCTACCTCTACGGCGAGGGCTGGAACTTCGGCGAGGTGGCCGACGACAGGATCTTCGTCCAGGCGCGGCAGGGCAACCTCGGCCGGACGGGGATCGGTACGTTCTCCGACCGGCTGCGGGACGCCGTCCAGGGCGGCAGCGCCGCGAACCGTGCCAGCCTGTTCCAGCAGGGCTTCGCCACCGGACTGGCGACCGACCCCAACGACGACGCCTGGACCGGCCCTCACGAGCAGGAGGCGCTGCTGCGCCGGCTCGGGGACCTGGTTCGGCTCGGGCTCGCCGGCAACCTGCGGGACCTCGCGCTGCGCACGTCGGACGGCGTGCTGCGCCGCGGCGACGAGATCGACTACGCGGGCCGGCCTGCGGGGTACGCCGACGCTCCGGACGAGGTGATCACCTACGTCGACGCGCACGACAACCACACGCTGTTCGACCTGCTCGCCCTCAAGCTGCCGGCGCGCACGTCGATGGACGACCGCGTCCGGATGGCGATGCTGGCGTTGGCCACGACGGCGCTGGCGCAGACGCCGATCCTCTGGCACGCGGGTACGGACCTGCTCCGGAGCAAGTCGCTCGACGCCGACAGCTACGACTCGGGGGACTGGTTCAACGCCATCGACTGGTCGGGGCAGGACAACGGCTTCGGCCGGGGCTTGCCGCCGGCCGGGCGCAACGAGCGGGAGTGGCCCTGGTACGCGGCCCTGCTCGCCCGCGCGGATCTCAAGCCGTCGCCCGTGCACATCGCCCGTGCGCGCGAGTGGGCCCGGGACCTGCTGCGACTACGGTTCTCCACCCCGCTGCTGCGGCTCGGTGACGCCGCGCTCATCCGCGAGAAGGTCACCTTTCCCGGAGCCGGTCCGGCGGCCACGCCCGGGGTGGTGCTGATGCATGTGGACGACCGGGTCGGACCGGACATCGACCCGGTGCTGGATGGCGCTCTGGTGGTGCTGAACGGTCGCCCGGGCGCCGTGACGGAGCGGGCGGTCGGCCTGGCCGGCCGCGAGTACCGGCTCTCGCCGGTGCAGGCCCACGGCGTCGACGGCGTCGTCCGAGAGACGTCCTGGGACGCCGAGACCGGGACAGTGCACGTTCCGGGCCGGACCGCGGCGCTGCTCGTCGAGGCCGGGTAGTCGATCGGCGTCGCGCGTCATCTCGTGCGTGGCAGGCTCGCTCCCATGGCTGCCGACACCTCGCCCGACGTCCGCTCGCTGGTCATCTACCAGGTCTTCCCGCGCAACCACGGCGCGACCGGGCGGCTGCCCGACATCACCGCGGACATCGACCGCATCGCCGCGCTCGGGGTCGACGTCCTCTACCTGCTCCCGATCCACCCCGTCGGCGTCCTCGGGCGCAAGGGCACGGCGGGCAGCCCCTACGCGATCCGGGACTACCGCAGCCTCAACCCGGACCTGGGCTCGGACGACGACTTCGACGAGCTCGTGGCCGCCGCGCACGCGGCCGGCCTGCGGGTGATGCTCGACGTCGTCTTCAACCACACCTCGCCGGACAGCGTGCTCGTGGCGGAGCACCCGGAGTTCTTCCACCGGGACCCGTCGGGCACGCCCTACACGACAGTTCCGCAGTGGACGGACATCATCGACCTCGCGCACCCGAGCCCGCAGCTGTCTCGCTACCTGATCGACTCCCTTGCGCTCTGGGTGCGCCGGGGCGTGGACGGATTCCGGTGCGACGTCGCCTCGCTGGTGCCGGTGGAGTTCTGGGTCCAGGCGCGCACCGAGCTGGCGGAGATCAAGCAGGGGCTGCTGTGGCTCGCCGAGACCCCGCACCCCTCGATGGTCGAGGGCCGTCGCGCGGCGGGCATCCCCACGGACTCCGACGGCGAGGTCTTCGCCGCGTTCGACATCGAGTACATGTACGACGTCTGGTCGATCTGGCAGATGGTCGTTCTCGGCCAGGAACCGGTGGGCCGGTACCTCGAGCTGCTCCGGTGGCAGGACGCGACGCTCCCGGCCCGGCACGCCAAGCTCCGGTACGTCGAGAACCACGACAACTACCGCATCCAACGTTTTGCGCCCACCCGGGCCCAGGCGCTCGCGTGGACGGCGATGATGGCGTGCTCACGCGGGCCCCTGATGTTCTACGCCGGGCAGGAGTCGGCCGCGCGTAAGTGGCCGTCGCTGTTCGAGCCCGACCCGGTCGAGTGGGTCGACTACGAGCTCGCGCCGTTCCTGACGAGCCTGGCGTCGCTGAAGAAGCACGCGGCGATGCGGGAGGGGCAGTGGTGGGTCCTCGACGACGAACCCTACGTCCAGCTGGCCTGGGGCATCCACGACGGAGACAGGCTCGCCCCCGTGCTGCACGGCGGGCAGGGGCTGTACGGGATCTTCAACGTCGCGGGCTCGGCGGAGCCCGTCCCGGTGCTGCTGCCCGACGGCGACTACCTCGACCTGATCGGCGGCTCGCCGGTGCGCGTGGTCGACGGGACCCTGCCGGCGCCCGAGTCCGCCGTGGTGCTGTCTTTCGGGGTGCAGTTCGACGCCCCGCTCTGGAAGTCCACGCTGCTCGACGTCTTCCTCCACGTCGAGGCCCTCGGCGACGAGTGACGACGACGGGCGGCTCTGCGCGTCAGGCGAAGACGACCGTCTTGTGGCCGTCCAGCAGCACCCGGTGCTCGGCGTGCCAGCGGACCGCTCGGGCGAGGACGCGGCGTTCGACGTCCTGACCCATGGCCTGCAGCTCCGCGACGGTGTCGCCGTGGTCGACCCGTTCGACGTCCTGCTCGATGATCGGGCCCTCGTCCAGCGCCGCCGTCGCGTAGTGCGCCGTCGCGCCGATGAGCTTGACGCCTCGTGCATGAGCCTGGGCGTACGGACGTGCGCCCTTGAAGCTCGGCAGGAACGAGTGGTGGATGTTGATGATCCGTCCCGCGAGGGCCCGGCACAGGTCGTCCGAGAGGATCTGCATGTAGCGGGCCAGGACGACGAGCTCGACGTCGAGCTCCTCGACGAGCTCGAGCAGGCGGGCCTCTGCCTGGGCCTTCGTGTCCTTGGTGACCGGGACGTGGTGCAACGGGATGCCGTAGAACGATGCGAGGTCCCGCAGCGCCTCGTGGTTGCTCACCACCGCGACGATGTTGACCGGCAGCCGCTCGGAGCGCTGCCGGAAGGCGAGGTCGTTGAGGCAGTGCCCCTCGGTCGAGGCCATGACGAGGGTGCGTACCGGTCGGTCGACGACGTCGAGGGACCACGTCATCGAGAAGTCCCCGGCGAGATCGGCGAGTGCCGCGCCGAGCGCCTCGGCGCTCGCGTTCGCCTCGACCTGGACCCGCATGAAGAAGAGACCGCTGTCCGGGTCCCCGAACTGTTGGGACTCCGTGATGTTGCCCCCGTGGTCCGCGAGGAGGCCGGCGACCGCGCGGACGATGCCGGGCCGGTCGGGGCAGGACAGCGTCAGCACTCGGTGGGTCGGGTTCGCCTGCTCGGACGCAGGTGGTGCGGCGTCGGGGACGTGGGTCACGTGAGCGAGGGTAGCCCGCGGCGGCTGTAGCGTCTGCGGGCCCGTCCGGTGCGCGTCAGCCCGCACCGGACTTCTCCCGCGAGCCCGGTGTGGGCTTACGCGCACGGAAGGCCTCGTCGATGGAATCATGGGGTCATGGATGAAATGCGCATCGACCTCGTGCCTGTCGACCTCGCGGGTGAGCTGCTCACCGTCCGCCGGGCGGCCTTCGTGACCGAGGCGCAGCTCTACGACGACCCGAAGCTGCCCGCGCTGACCCAGACCCTCGAGGAGCTCGTCGAGGACCTCCAGCGCGAGGACGTCATCACGCTCGCCGGCTGGATCGGGCACCGCATGGTCGGCTCGGTGCGCGTCGGGCTCGAGGACGGCAGGGCGAACCTCAGCCGCCTGGCCGTCGTCCCGGACCTCCAGCAGCGCGGCATCGGGACCCAGCTCCTGTTCGCAGTCCTCGGGTATCTGCCGGAGGACACCCACGAGGTGTGGGTCTTCACAGGCCAGGACAGCAAGCAGAACCTCTCGCTCTACGCCAAGCACGGCTTCGAGCACCAGTACGCCCAGCACGCGGGCGACCTCACCTACGCGTACCTGCGCAAGATCCTCGGCGAGGTGGAGGTTCCCGCGGACGAGGGCGAGGCCGAGCCCGCGGAGACGGACGCTCCCGCCGGCAGCTCCCGCTAGTCGGCCGGTCGCTCAGCGGTCTGGACGCCGCGGCGGTGCTTGGTAGTCTGATTGCCGTCGCGACTGGCGCCGATAGGTGGGCCAACCACCGGGGAGCGACGTTCCATCCGACCTCGAGGTCGCCCGCCTGGGCCGAGGGTCACCGAACGCGTGTGCTCCCGCGCGCGCAAGTGACACCACGTTGCCCCTAGCGGAGGAAGCATGAGCGAGATCCCCACGCGCGCCCGGTCCGTAGCCGACGCCACGCTTGCCGAGGTCGACCCGGACATCGCCGCTGTTCTCGAGGGAGAGCTGCAGCGTCAGCGCGGCACCCTGGAGATGATTGCGAGCGAGAACTTCGTGCCGCGCTCGGTCCTGCAGGCGCAGGGCTCGGTCCTGACCAACAAGTACGCCGAGGGCTACCCCGGCCGTCGGTACTACGGCGGCTGCGAGCAGGTCGACATCGCCGAGTCGCTCGCGATCTCGCGCGCCAAAGAGCTCTTCGGCGCCGAGTACGCCAACGTCCAGCCCCACTCGGGCGCCACGGCCAACGCGGCCGTGCTGCACGCGCTCATCCGGCCCGGCGACGGCATCCTCGGCCTCCAGCTCGCCCATGGCGGGCACCTGACGCACGGCATGAAGATCAACTTCTCGGGCCGGTTGTACGACGTCGCTGCCTACGGCGTGAACGAGGCGACCCACCTGGTCGACATGGATGCCCTGCGCGAGGCCGCCCTCGCCACGCGGCCCAAGGTGATCATCGCCGGTTGGTCCGCGTACCCCCGCCACCTGGACTTCGCGGCCTTCCGCTCGATCGCCGACGAGGTGGGCGCCTACCTCTGGACCGACATGGCGCACTTCGCCGGTCTGGTCGCGGCCGGCCTGCACCCGAGCCCCGTCCCGTACTCGCACGTCGTCTCGACCACCGTGCACAAGACGCTCGGCGGACCGCGCTCCGGTCTGATCCTCGCCCAGGAGGAGTTCGGCAAGAAGCTCGACTCCGCGGTCTTCCCTGGTCAGCAGGGCGGCCCGCTCATGCACGTCGTCGCGGCCAAGGCCGTGGCGCTGAAGATCGCCGCCTCGGCTGAGTTCCGGGAGCGCCAGGCCCGCACGATCGAGGGCGCGCAGATCATCGCCGAGCGGCTCCTGGCCCCCGAGGTCCGCGAGGCCGGCGTCAGCGTGCTGACCGGCGGCACCGACGTCCACCTCGTGCTCGTCGACCTGCGTCACTCGTCGCTGGACGGCCAGCAGGCCGAAGACCTCCTCCACGAGGCCGGGATCACGGTCAACCGCAACGCGGTCCCGTTCGACCCTCGGCCGCCCAGGGTCACCTCGGGCCTGCGGATCGGGACGCCTGCCCTCGCCACGCGCGGGTTCGGCGCCACCGAGTTCGCCGAGGTCGCCGACATCATCGCGACGGCGCTGACCCAGGGCCTCGGTTCGGACCTCTCCGCCCTCAAGGCGCGCGTGCACGCGCTGACCGAGGGCTTCCCGCTCTACGAGGGCCTGCAGCAGTAGCTGACCTCGGCGGTCGTGGCGACGGACATCGCGGAGGGAAGCCCGATTCGTCGGGCCTCCTGCTGCGAGGTCCGCCGCCACGCCCGGCCGGCCACGGACGGTGCCAGGACCACAGATTCCGGAGGACAGATGACTGCCCACAAGCTCGACGGCGCCGCGACCGCGGCCGCGATCAAGTCCGAGCTCGCCGAGCGGGTGGCGGCGCTCGCCGTGCGCGGCATCACCCCCGGCCTCGGCACCGTGCTGGTCGGGGAAGACCCCGGTAGCCGCGCGTACGTCGGCGGCAAGCACCGGGACTGCGCGGAGGTCGGCATCGCGTCGATCCGCGTGGACCTGCCGGCAACGGCGACGCAGGCCGACATCGAGAGCGCGGTCGACGCCCTGAACGCCGATCCCGCCTGCACCGGGTACATCGTGCAGCTCCCGCTGCCCAAGGGCATCGACACCAACGCGGTGCTCGAACGCATCGATCCCGCCAAGGACGCCGACGGGCTGCACCCGACCAACCTCGGGCGGCTCGTCCTGCGGGTCAACGAGCCGGTCACCTCGCCGCTGCCCTGCACGCCGCGCGCCGTCGTCGAGCTGATCGGCCGGTACGGCATCGACCTGGCCGGCAAGCACGTCGTGGTCGTCGGTCGCGGCACGACGGTCGGGCGCAGCATCGGCCTGCTCCTGACGCGCCGCGAGCTCAACGCGACGGTCACCCTCACCCACACGGGTACCAAGGACCTCGCGTCGCACACCCGGCAGGCCGACGTCATCGTGGCCGCGGCCGGTGTGCCCGGGATCATCGGGGCGGACATGGTCGCCCCGGGCGCCGTCGTCCTCGACGTCGGCGTCAGCCGCGTCGTCGACCCCGAGACCGGCAAGGCCCGTCTGCGGGGCGACGTCGCGCCGGGCGTCGCCGACGTCGCAGGCTGGCTCTCGCCCAACCCGGGCGGAGTCGGGCCGATGACCCGTGCGATGCTCCTGGCGAACGTCGTGGAGACAGCGGAACGGTCATGACGGGCGCGCGGGCGTGCTGACCGTCGCCTCCGTCAACGTCAACGGCATCCGGGCGGCGTACCGGCGGGGGATGGGCGCGTGGCTGGACGGGCGCAGCCCCGACGTCCTCGCGCTCCAAGAGGTGCGGGCGGACGACGAACACCTCGCCGAGCATCTCGGCGAGGGCTGGCACATCGCCCACGAGGCATGCGCGGTCAAGGGCCGGGCCGGCGTCGCCGTCGCCTCGCGGCTCCCGCTGTGCGCCGTTCGCGTCGGACCGGGTCCCCGCGACGACGAGTCCTCCGGCCGCTGGGTCGAGGCCGATGTCGAGCTGCCCGACGGCGGCCTGCTCACCGTGGTGTCGGTCTATGTCCACAAGGGCGACGCCGGTACGCCGCGGATGGCCGCCAAGTACGCCTTCCTCGACGCCATGACCACCAGGCTCGGCGAGCTGGGGGACGGACGCCGCGCCGTCGTCGCCGGCGACCTGAACATCGCGCACCGCGAGCTCGACCTGAAGAACTGGAAGGGCAACCAGAAGTCGGCCGGCTTCCTGCCGCAGGAGCGGGCGTACCTCGACCGCTGGTTCGACGGCCTCGGCTGGGCCGACGTCGGCCGTCTCCTTGCGGGTGAGGTGCCCGGGCCGCACACCTGGTGGTCCTGGCGCGGGAAGGCCTTCGACAACGACGCCGGCTGGCGGATCGACCACCAGCTGGCCACGCCGGCGCTGGCCGGACTCGCCCACGAGATGGCTGTGGACCGGGCCGCGACGTACGCCGAGCGGTTCAGCGACCACGCGCCGTTCGTGGTGACCTATGACCTGTGACGTGACGGCGGCGTCGGCCGGCAGGGGCCGCCGTCGCCGGCAAGGACGGTCAGCTGTCCTGGTCGGTGTCGTAACCGAGCAGGGCCAAGACCTGGCCGGGTGAGGTTGCGCTGCGTAGGGCCTCGGCCCTGGCCGGGTCCGTCAGGATCTGCGCGAGGGCGGAGAGCACGGCGACGTGCTCGTTGCTCTGGGAGGCGATGCCCACCGCGACCGTCGCTCTCTGTTCGCCCCAGTCGACCCCTTCGGGGAACTGGAGGAACGACAGGGCGGTGCGCTTGACGTGGACCCGGCCCTGTTCGGTGCCGTGCGGGATCGCGACGCCCTCACCGATGTACGTGTTGATCGAGCTCTCTCGTTCGTGCATCGCGGCCACGTAGGCCTCCTCGACGGCGCCGATCTCCACGAGCACGCCGCCGGCCTGCTCGATGGCATCGTGCTTGTCGACCGCGGTCAGGCCGAGGCGGATCGCGCGGGCCTCCAGTCGTGGCATGGCCATGTCAGCCCTCCAAGGTCTCGGTGCCGTGGCTGTCCGCCACGGTGCTCATCGTGAGCTCGCGGTTGAGCGGCGAAGCGGGCGGGACGCCCGAGGCCGAGGCCGAGGCCGCGTCGCACGCGACCACCGGCTTGCCGGCCCGTGGTCTTCGGACAGTGTGCACGATCACGGGTCCACCCTTTCACTTCCTCGGTTCGTCGAGCTGCTCCCGACGCGAGCCAAGCAGCGACGGACCTGCCGGATGTTCCCGCTCGCGTGTGCGACGCCCACGTGGATCAGGGCTGCACACGGCTCTCGTCGGGATGCACCAGGGCCAGCACCTCGTCGCGCGTCGTGGCCTTGTGGAGGGCCTCAGCCTTCTGGGGGTCCATCAGGATCTTGGCCAGGGCGATGAGGACGGTCATGTGCTCATCGGTGAACGAGGCGATCCCCACCGCGGCCCGGACCGTGTACCCCTCGCCCCAGTCGACGCCGTCCGGAAACTGGATGAACGACAGCGCGGCGCGGTTGACGTGCACGCGGCTCGGGGGAGTGCCGTGGGGGATCGCGACGGAGCCGCCGATGAAGGTGCTGATCGAGCGTTCCCGTTCGTGCATCGCGGCGACGTAGTCCTCGTCGACGGCGCCGATCTCCACGAGCACGCGGCCGGCCTGCTCGATGGCGTCGTGCTTGTCGACCGCGGTCAGGCCGAGGCGGATCGCTCGGGCCTCCAGTGGTGGTAGTGGCATCTTCTCAGCCCTCCAACGGGGCGTCGGTGTCGCGGATCAGGGTGTGGCCACGCGCCCTGCGGGGCTGGACGGCGTGGCGACGAGGAACTCGGGCGTGCCCATGGCGTGCTCCTCGAACGCTGCTGAGACGGCGGCGGCTACGGCCGGAGCCGACCCCGCCTCGATCAGGGCGATGGCCGAGCCGCCGAACCCGCCGCCCGTCATCCGGGCGCCGAGCGCTCCGGCGGCCCGGGCCGTCTCCACGGCTAGGTCGAGCTCGGCGACGCTGACCTCGTAGTCGTCGCGCAGGGAGGCGTGCGAGGCGTCGAGCAGCGGGCCGACCTCGCGGATACGACCCTGCGCCACGAGCTTCTCGAACTCCTCGACGCGGGCGATCTCCGTCACGACGTGGCGCACGCGCTTGCGCTCGTCGGAGTCCTCGAGGCGGGCGAGGGCGGCGTCGAGGTCCGTGACCTCGCGGAGCGTGCCTACCCCGAGCCTCGCCGCCGCCGCGTGGCACGTCGCGCGCCGCGCGGCGTACTGACCGTCCACGAGCGCGTGCTCCGCCCGGGTGTCGATGACGAGCAGCTCGAGCCCGACGGCCTCGAGGTCGAACGGCACCTGGCGGACGCTGGCGTCGATGTTGTCCAGCAGCAGCGCGTGCCCGGCCAGGGTGCGCAGCGACGCCGCCTGGTCCATCCCCCCGGTCGGAGCCCCCGCGACGTCGTTCTCGGCCCGCACGCAGGCCGCGGCGAGCCGGGCGCGACCTTGCGGGCCGGAGAGGCCGAGTCCGAAGGCGTCGTCCAGGGCGACGCCGACGGCGCACTCGATCGCTGCCGACGAGGAGAGACCCGCGCCGAGCGGGACGCACGAGTCGATCGCGGCGTCGAAGCCGCCGAGCGAGAACCCGTCCTGCTGCAGGGACCATGCCGAGCCGCCGGCGTAGGCGACCCAGCCACGTACCTCACCGGGCGCGATGTGGGCGAGGTCTCCCGACCAGACCGTCTGCGGGTCGAGCCCCGAGACCAGCCGCACCCGGTCGGCCTCGGTCGATCCGGCGTCGTTGCGCCGCAGCGCGACGAAGGTGCGGTGCGGGAGCGCGATGGGAAGGCAGAGTCCGCCGTTGTAGTCGACATGCTCGCCGATGAGGTTGACCCGGCCCGGTGCTGCCCAGACGCCGTCGGGCTCCGAGCCGTACACCTCCCGGAAGAGCGTGGCGGCGCGTGCGGCGCCGGCGGCGTCGTCCCAGGCTTCGATCAGTGCGGGAGTCGAGTTCACCCGTCCGACGCTAGCCGCACCGGCCATCGCCTGCGCCCGCAATTCTCTCCGCATCCGGCTCGAGCGGCGACCCGGGTTTTCTCCCCCGCCCCCCGGGCCTGTCAAGATGACCTCCATGCCCGATCCCACGCCGACGTCGCCCGGCGCCCGTCCGCGGGTGTTCTCCGCGATGCAGCCGACGGCGGACTCGCTCCATCTCGGCAACTACCTCGGCGCGCTCACCCAGTGGGTCGCCCTGCAGGACGACTACGACACGGTCTACTCCGTCGTCGACCTGCACGCCCTCACCGTCAACCCGGATCCCGCCCAGCTGCGCGAGCGGACCCGCCGGACCGCCGCGCAGTACCTCGCAGCCGGTGTCGACCCGGAGCGGTCGATCCTCTTCGTGCAGTCGCACGTCGCCGAGCACGCCGAGCTGGCCTGGGTCCTGGGCACGATGACCGGGTTCGGCGAGGCCGGCCGGATGACGCAGTTCAAGGACAAGTCGGCGCGGCACGGCAACGAGGGCACCACGGTCGGGCTCTTCACCTACCCCGTGCTCATGGCCGCGGACATCCTGCTCTACGACGCCGAGCTCGTCCCGGTGGGTGAGGACCAGCGCCAGCACCTCGAGCTGAGCCGCGACCTCGCCCAACGCCTCAACGCTCGCTTCGGCCGGCTCGTGCGGGTTCCGGAGCCGTACATCATGAAGGCGACGGCCAAGATCTACGACCTTCAGGACCCGACCGCCAAGATGAGCAAGTCCACGGCGAGTCCCAACGGGATCCTCGAGGTCCTCGACGAGCCCGCGGTGCTGTCGAAGCGGGTTCGCTCGGCGGTGACCGACTCCGATCGGGAGATCCGTTTCGACCAGGAGCGGAAGCCGGGCGTGTCCAACCTCCTGACGATTGCCTCTGCGCTCACCGGCCGCAGCGTCATCGAGCTGGAGGCCGACTACGAGGGACGCGGCTACGGCGACCTCAAGAAGGACGTGGCCGTCGTCGTCGTCGAGGCCCTGGCTCCCATCCGCGAGAAGGTCAACGAGTACCTCGACTCACCCGACCTGCTCGACGACGTGCTCGCCGACGGCGCGGAACGGGCCCGGGTGATCGCCCGGGCGACGATGGAGCGCGTCTACGACCGCCTCGGCATCCTGCCGGCGCGTGGGCTGCGGGCGTGATCCCGATGAGCGCGAAGCCCCTCGAGCGGACAGGGCTGCGGCGGATCGGCGTCGCCGTCCCGATTCCGGAGCCCTTTGCGGAGCAGCTCCAGCGCGTGCGCGGCGAGGTCGGTGACCCCCTCGCTCCGTTCATCCCGCCCCATGTCACGCTCGTTCCCCCGACCGCCGTCGCGCCGGAGCAGCTTCCCGAGGTCGAGCTGCACCTCGAGCGGGTCGCCGCCGCGCACCCGCCGTTCGAGCTTCGTCTCGCCGGCACGGACACCTTCCGGCCTGTCTCGCCCGTGGTCTTCGTGAAGGTCGTCCTCGGGGCGCACTCCCTGAGTGCGCTCGAAGCCACGGCCAGGACGGGCGTCCTCGGTCAAGACCTGCGGTTCGACTACCACCCGCACGTCACCATCGCGCACGACCTGGACGACGCGGCGCTCGACGAGGCTGAGTCGGCCATGGCGGACTTCGTCGCGCACTTCGTGGTCGACGCCTTCGCCCTCTACGAGCACGGCATGGACGGCGTCTGGCGGGCCGTGCGGGACCTCACCCTCACCGGCACCTGAACGACGCGCCCCGGCCCTGCCCACCTCCCATCGCCGAACGCATCCCCCGGTCGGCCGTGGCAGCCCGGGTGGCGGACACGTGTTTGCGCTCGGCGGGCCTGGGGCGCGGGGCCTGGCGGTCGGCGAGACTAGAGGCCCTTGGCCATGGCGTGCCGCAGATCCTTGTTGAGCTGGGAGATCACGTCGAGCGGGATCTCCTTGGGGCACGCGGCGGCGCACTCGCCGATGTTGGTGCACCCGCCGAAGCCTTCGGCGTCGTGCTGGCGAGCCATGGCGACCACTCGGGCATCCCGCTCCGGCTGGCCCTGGGGCAGCTCGCCCAGGTGGGTCACCTTGGCGCCGAGGAAGAGCATCGCCGAGGCGTTGGGGCAGGCTGCGACGCAGGCGCCACAGCTGATGCAGGCAGCCGCGGTGAAGGCGCGGTCGGCCTTGGCCTTGGGCACCGGAACCGCGTGTGCGTCGGGGGCCGCGCCGGTGTTGACGCTCACGTAGCCGCCGGCCTGCACGATCCGGTCGAGCGCGGACCGGTCCACCACGCAGTCCTTGATGACCGTCATCGAGTCCCCGCGCCACGGCTCCACGGTGATCGTCGCGCCGTCCTTCATGGAGCGCATGTGCAGCTGGCACGTCGTGGTCCGCTCGGGACCGTGTGCCAGCCCGTCGATCATGAGGCCGCAGCTGCCGCAGATGCCCTCGCGGCAGTCGCTGTCGAAGGCCACGGGGTCCAGGCCCGCGGCCGTCAGGCCCTCGTTGAGCACGTCCAGCATCTCGAGGAACGACATGTCGGGGGAGACCTCGTCGAGGTCGTACGTAGCGAACTCTCCGGCAGCGGTCGCGCTGGCCTGGCGCCAGATCTTGAGGGTGATTCTCACTTGTAGCTCCGCTGCTTCATCTCGACGTAGTCGTACTCGAGGCCTTCCTTGTGCAGCACCGGCAGCCCGGCCTCGCCGCCCCACTCCCACGCCGCGACGTAGGCGTAGTTCTCGTCGTCGCGCAGCGCCTCGCCCTCGGGAGTCTGCGACTCGGCCCGGAAGTGGCCGCCGCACGACTCGCGCCGGTGGAGGGCGTCGATGCACATCAGCTCGCCCAGCTCGAGGAAGTCGGCGACCCGGCCGGCCCGCTCGAGCGACTGGTTGAGGCTCTCGCCGGTACCAGGGACGTTGACGTTCTCCCAGTACTCCGTCCGCAGCTCACGGATCGCGTCGATCGCCGTCCGCAGTCCCTCTTCGGTGCGCGACATCCCGCAGTACTCCCACATGATGTGGCCGAGCTCGCGGTGGTAGGAGTCGACCGATCGCGTCCCACGGCGAGAGAGGAGCGTGGTCAGGCGCGTGGTCACCGACTCGATTGCGGCGACGACCTCGGGGTGGTCCTCGTCCACGGCCGGGTAGGGGCCGGAGGCGAGGTAGTCCCGGATCGTGTTGGGCAAGACGAAGTACCCGTCGGCCAGGCCTTGCATGAGGGCGGAGGCGCCGAGTCGGTTCGCTCCGTGGTCGGAGAAGTTGGCCTCGCCGGCCACGAAGAGGCCCGGGATGCTGGACTGGAGGTCGTAGTCCACCCAGAGCCCGCCCATCGTGTAGTGCACGGCGGGGTAGATCCGCATCGGCGTCTCGTACGGGTTCTCGCCCGTGATCCGGGCGTACATGTCGAACAGGTTGCCGTACTTGGCCTCGACGGCTCCGCGGCCCAGCCGCTCGATCGCATCGGCGAAGTCCAGGTAGACGCCCTTACCGCCGGGGCCGACGCCGCGCCCGGAGTCGCAGACGTTCTTGGCCGCCCGCGAGGCGATGTCCCGAGGGACGAGGTTGCCGAAGCTCGGGTAGATCCGCTCGAGGTAGTAGTCGCGGTCGGCTTCGCCGATCTCGCGGGGATCCTTCGGGCAGTCCTCGGCGCGCTGGGGGACCCAGATGCGGCCGTCGTTGCGCAGCGACTCCGACATGAGGGTGAGCTTCGACTGGTGGTCGCCGCTGACGGGGATGCACGTCGGGTGGATCTGCGTGAAGCAGGGGTTGGCGAAGTGCGCCCCTTTGCGGTGCGCGCGCCAGGCGGCGGTGACGTTGCAGCCCATCGCGTTGGTGGAGAGGAAGAAGACGTTCCCGTACCCGCCCGTGGCCAGCACCACGGCGTCCGCGAGGTGCGTCTCGATCTCCCCGGTCACCATGTCCCGGGCCACGATCCCGCGGGCTTTGCCGTCTACGACGATGAGCTCGAGCATCTCGTGGCGGGAGTACTCGGTGACCGTACCGGCCGCGACCTGGCGGGACAGTGCCTGGTACGCGCCGATCAACAGCTGCTGACCCGTCTGGCCGCGTGCGTAGAAGGTCCGCGAGACCTGCACGCCACCGAAGGATCGGGTGTCGAGGTAGCCGCCGTACTCCCGGGCGAAGGGCACGCCCTGGGCGACGCACTGGTCGATGATCGACGCGCTGACCTCGGCCAGGCGGTAGACGTTCGACTCGCGAGAGCGGTAGTCGCCGCCCTTGACGGTGTCGTAGAACAACCGGAAGACGGAGTCGCCGTCCTCCTTGTAGTTCTTCGCCGCGTTGATACCGCCCTGCGCCGCGATCGAGTGCGCGCGCCGAGCGGAGTCCTGGTAGTAGAAGGCCTTCACCTGGTAGCCGGCCTCGCCCAGGGTCGCTGAGGCCGAGCTGCCCGCGAGGCCCGTGCCCACGACGATGATCTCGAGCTTGCGGCGGTTGGCCGGGTTGACCAGCTTGGCCTCGAACCTGCGACGTTCCCACCGCTTCTCGATCGGGCCGTCGGGTGCCTTCGTGTCTGCGATCGGCTCGCCCTCGCGGTACAGGCCGTCGATGATCTCGTTCATCTGGCTGTCGGTCCCGATCAGATGAGGCCGAGCAGGATGCTCAGCGGGGGAAGGGCGAAGCCGCCGGCCACGACGACGCCGGTCGCGACGGCGGTCGCCTTCGCGTGGCGAGCGGCGCGGGGTGTGCTCGTGAGCCCGAGGGTCTGGGCGGCGCTCCACACCCCGTGCTTGAGGTGCATCCCGAGGGCGCCCAGCGCGGCCAGGTAGATCGCGACCACCCACCACACCTGGAAGGCCCCGTAGACCCGGTCGTACGGCCCGAGGAAGGAGCCGCCGACCTCGAAGGTGTGAAAGGTGAACTGCATGAGGTGGAACGCGAGGAAGAGCAAGAGCGTGACGCCGCCCCAGCGCATCGTCTTCGACGACAGGGAGGCCGCCGCGGCGCGCTTGACGGCGTAGCGGGTCCGTCGGGCTTCGTTCGCCCGCTTCCACAGGTAGAAGGCCGACCCCGCGTGGGCGAAGAGGGCGCCGACGAGTGCCACCCGGATGAGCCACAGGGCGCCCTCGTAGGGCAGGATCGGCTCGCCCAGCTCGCGGAGGTGGAAGGCGTAGGAGTCGAACGCCTCCTGGCCCGCGAACATCTTGAGGTTTCCGTACATGTGCGCGAGCACGTAAAGGACGAAGAACGCTCCGCTGAGCGCCATCACGATCTTCATCGCGATCGTCGTTCGTGCCGCCGCGCGCCCTGGTGCCGGGCGGGTCAACGAGGCCATGGAGGAGAACTTACCCGTTCCGACCGGCCTGCCTTCTTGAGCCCTCCGTCTCGGAGCGCCGGTTCGGTCTCCCGAGTGTGGGCGGTTCGTCCTAGGGTGGCGTCCATGGCGACCCAGCAGGCGAGCGCGCCCCTTCCGGCGACGGGCCGGATCGCGGGCTTCCACGCGATCATTCCCGCAGGTGGTGCCGGGACGCGGCTCTGGCCGCTGTCCCGGCGGTCCAACCCCAAGTTCCTGCACGACCTGACCGGGTCAGGCCGCACCCTCCTGCAGGCGACCTGGGACCGGCTCGCACCCCTGGCCGGCCCGGACGGCGTCGTGGTCGTCACCGGTGTGGCGCACCAGGTCGCCGTGGCGGACCAGCTGCCGGAGCTGTCCGCGGCGTCGTTGCTCGCCGAGCCCTCGCCGCGCGACTCCATGGCGGCTATCGGCCTCGCGGCCGCGGTCCTGCGCCACCGCCACGGCGACGACGTGGTGGTGGGCTCCTTCGCGGCCGACCACGTGATCCACGGGCAGGAGGAGTTCGCCTCCTCCGTGGCAGAGGCGGTGGCGGTGGCCCGTGAGGGCTACGTCGTCACGATCGGCATCGCCGCGCGCGAACCGAGCACGGCGTTCGGCTACATCGAGGTCGGGGAACCGCTCGGCGTGGCGGGTGCGCCGCGCGGTCGCCAGGTGGTCGCATTCGCCGAGAAGCCCGACGCCGCGACGGCTGCCGCCTACCTCGAGACCGGGCGCTACCGCTGGAACGCGGGGATGTTCGTCGTCGCCGCAAAGGTGCTCGCCGAGCAGCTTGCCGCCCGGCAGCCCATGCTGCAGGAGGGGCTCGAGCGGATCGCGGCGGCCTGGGACACGGACGAGCGGGACGAGGTGCTCGGTCGCGAGTGGCCGGCCCTGACGAAGATCGCGATCGACCATGCCGTCGCGGAGCCGGTCGCCGCGGCCGGCGGCGTCGCCGTCGTGCCGGGCGACTTCGCGTGGGACGACGTCGGTGACTGGGCCTCGCTCGCGGATCTCTTGCCGGCCCGCGCCGACGGCTCCCGCGTGCTCGGTGACGACGCCGGCGTCCATCTCGCTGAGGCGCCCGGCGCGTTCGTGGTGCCGCGCGGTGACCGGCTGGTCGCTGTGCTGGGGCTGCCCGACGTCGTCGTCGTCGATACCCCCGACGCCGTCCTCGTCGCCAGTCGGGCCGCGGCCCAGCAGGTCAAGCAGGTCGTGGACGCCCTGTCCGACCTCGACCGCGACGACCTGCGCTGACGGGGGCAACCGTGCCGATCGAGCCGCTGCCGCCGCAGGTGCTGGTGCGCCTGGCCGAGCTCGCCGACGGCGTCCGGGACGAGATGGTCCAGGTGCGTCGGCGCATCCACGCGGCGCCCGAGCTGGGCCGCGCGGAGGTGGCCACGACGGCGCTGGTCGCCGATCGGTTGCGCGCTGCCGGGCTGGAGCCGCGGCTCCTGCCCGGTTCAGGGCTCGTCTGCGACATCCGCGGCGCCGGGGGAGGGAGCGCCCGCACGATCGGGCTTCGCGCCGATCTTGACGCCCTGCCCATCGAGGAGGCCACCGACCTGCCCTACCGATCGAGGAGTCGCGGCGTCTCGCACGCCTGCGGGCACGACGCACACACGGCTGCAGTCCTGGGTGCCGGCCTCGTGCTCGCCGCGCTCGCCGCGGAGGGTGCGCTGCCCTCGGGTGTCCGCCTCGTGTTCCAGGCCGCCGAGGAGGTGCAGCCGGGAGGTGCGCACGACGCGATCGACGCCGGGGCACTCGACGGGATGGGCCGGATCCTCGCCCTGCACTGCGACCCGCGGGTCGACGTCGGGAGCGTCGGGACCCGCATCGGGTCGATCACCTCGGCCAGTGATGCCGTGACGGTGACCCTCGGTTCCGCGGGCGGCCACACGTCGAGGCCGCATCTCACGGGCGACGTGGTCTTCGCCCTGGGGCAGGTGATCACCCAGGTGCCCGCCGTGCTCGGGCGGCGCCTCGACCCACGGGCCGGGGTCAACCTGACCTGGGGCCTCGTGCAGGCAGGCTCGGCCCCCAACGCGATCCCGGCGACCGGCACGGTGCGTGGCACGCTGCGCTACCTCGACGCCGACATCTGGGAGAAGGTCGACGAGCTGTTCGAGGAGGTCGTGCGGCAGGTGGCCGCCCCCTACGACGTCGACGTCGACGTCACGCACGTCCGTGGCGTGCCGCCGGTGGTGAACGACGAGCACTCCACAGGGCTCCTCGAGGCGGCAGCGCTGTCGCTGCTCGGGCCCGACTCGGTCGAGCTGACCGAGCAGTCACTCGGCGGCGAGGACTTCGGCTGGTATCTCACCCGGGTGCGCGGCGGCATGGCGCGCCTGGGTACGCGGACGCCGGGCGGTCACACCTACGACCTGCACCAGGCCGACTTCCGGATCGACGAGCGCTCCATCGACGCCGGGACGCGCGTCCTCGCGGGCGCGGCCCTGCTGGCGGCGCGCGAGGCGCGCCACGGGTCGCGCGTGGACGGCGATGCGGTCGGTGACCGGTGACGTCCGCGCACGTCGAGGGCGGCGGGCCGACGACTGTCGACTGGCCGGCCCTGCGCGCCGCGGCCTGCGAGGCGAGCACCCGGGCGTACGCCCCCTACTCCCACTTCCCGGTCGGCGCCGCGGCACTCGTCGATGACGGCCGGGTCGTCTCCGGCTGCAACGTCGAGAACGCCTCCTACGGCCTGGCACTGTGCGCGGAGTGCTCGCTCGTCTCCGCACTCTTCGCCTCAGGCGGCGGCCGGCTCGTGGCGCTCGCGTGCGTCGATGCGGCCGGTGAGCCCCTCTCGCCGTGCGGGCGGTGCCGCCAGCTGCTGTGGGAGCACGGCGGCCCTGACCTCCTCGTGGACTCCGCTCGCGGTCCCCGCCGGATGGCCGAGCTCCTCCCCGACGCCTTCGGGGTCGAGCGCCTGCGATGAGCGGTGCGCCCGAGGCGTTCGACGCGGTCGACATCATCCGCCTCAAGAGGGACGGCGAGCGGCTCAGCGATCCGCAGATCGACTGGGTCATCGACGCCTACACGCGCGGCGTCGTCGCCGACGAGCAGATGTCGGCCCTCGCGATGGCGGTCTGCATCCGGGGCCTCGACGCGGCCGAGATCGCGCGCTGGACCGCGGCGATGGTCGCGAGCGGGACGCAGCTGGACTTCTCCAACCTGGGTCGGCGGAGCGTCGACAAGCACTCCACGGGCGGGGTCGGCGACAAGATCACGCTCCCGCTGGCCCCGCTCGTCGCGTCGTTCGGGGTCGCGGTGCCGCAGCTCTCCGGCCGCGGGCTCGGCTATACCGGCGGCACGCTCGACAAGCTGGAGTCGATTCCCGGCTGGCGGGCCGACCTGAGCACGGTGGAGATGCTCGCCCAGCTCCGGTCGGTGGGCGTCGTCATCTGTGCGCCCGGGCCGGGCCTCGCGCCCGCGGATCGAAAGCTCTACGCGCTGCGCGACGCCACCGGCACGGTCGAGTCGATCCCGCTCATCGCGTCGTCGATCATGAGCAAGAAGATCGCCGAGGGCACCGGTGCGCTCGTGCTGGACGTCAAGGTCGGCTCTGGGGCGTTCATGACGGACCTCGCCGACGCGCGCGAGCTCGCCAGCGCCATGGTCGAGCTCGGAGAGGAGGCAGGTCTCGTGACCGTCGCCCTGGTCACGGACATGTCGACGCCCCTCGGCCGCACGGCGGGCAATGCCCTCGAGGTGCGCGAATCAGTGGAGGTCCTGGCGGGCGGCGGCCCTGACGACGTCGTCGGGCTGACGCTCGCCCTCGCGAGGGAGATGCTCGACGCCGCCGGTCGCCCGGACGCCGATCCCGCGGCGGCGCTGGCCGACGGGCGGGCCATGGACGTCTGGCGCGCGATGGTCGCGGCCCAGGGCGGCGACCCGCGCGCGCCGTTGCCGCGTGCTCGGCACACCGAGCAGGTCCTTGCCCCGTCCGAGGGCATCCTGCGCTCCCTGGACGCACACGGCGTCGGAGTCGCGGCGTGGCGGCTCGGCGCCGGCCGAGCCCGCCAGGGCGAGGCGGTCCAGGCAGGCGCCGGGGTCGAGATGCACGTCAAGCCCGGTGAGGTGGTCCGGGCGGGGCAGCCCCTGCTCACCCTGCACACGGACACGCCGGAGCGCTTCCCACGCGCGCTAGCGGCGCTCGCCGACGCCGTCGTGGTCGACGCCGCCGGCGACCTCGGCGCCACCGGTCTCGCGCGAGAAGCCACGGCGACCGGCGCCGCACGGGTCGTGCTGGAGCGGATCTCGCGGTAGCGCGCCGCGACACGGCGGCGGGGGAAGAGGTGCCCAGGCGTGCCCCGGCGGGGCAGGATGGTCAGGGGGCACCGACCGTGACCCGTGGTCGAGCCGGCCGCTCGAAGCCCTGGCCGCGGTCGTCGTCAGACGGCCACCGACCCGTCGAGCCACCAGGACCGTGACACGTTGGAGGTCGACATGAGCACCATCCCAGGACAGGCGTCCTGGCGCGATGCAGGTCTCGAGGAGCCGCTGCTCGCGCAGCCCGCGGACATCCCGGACGAGCCGGAGGACTACGTGCCGCCTGAGCCCCGGCCGGACCTCGCGGGAGCGGCCGAGGAAGCCGACGTCGCCGAGCAGAGCATCGGGATCGCGGAAGACGAGAGTGACGAGTACCGCTGACGCCCGCCGCCCGAAAGCGGTCTACGGCGTGGGGTCCGAGCCGGACCCGCGGTTCTCGCTCGCCAACGAGCGCACCGCGCTCGCCTGGGTGCGCACGGGCTTCGCGCTGGTCGCCGGTGGCGTGGCGCTGAGCTCGCTCGCGCTGCTCGCCGACCTCGCCGTCGTGCTCGACGTGGTCGCCGTCGCGGCGTGCCTCGCCGGCGCCGCGGTCGCGCTGAGCGCGCTGGTCGGCTGGCGCCGGGCCGAGCGCGCCCTGCGCCTCGGAGAGCC
>JAHECE010000107.1 GCA_024641895.1 Actinomycetales bacterium | reverse complement strand
CGCCTGCCCGGCCCGAACTGCGCGCCGCGCCCGGGGAAGCGCGGCCCGCGCCACCCCGCGCGCCCTCGGCAGGCGCGCCGTCGACCTGGGCCGCATCGATCCGGGACGTCGCCTCCCCGAACGCGGGCAGCGCCGCGGTGTGGGTGGGCTGCTCCCCGGCGCCCGCGTCGCCAGCGACCGTGGTCGCGACGAGCTCGCCGAGCACCACCCCGGCAGCCAACCCGACGGCCACGGCTGCTGCCCCCAACAACGTGGTGGACCCGTCGACCATCTCGCCCTGGCTCAGCGCCAGGAGGCCGCGGTAGATCGCCTGCCCGGGCAGCAGCGGGATGATGGCGGGCGCGATGAGCAGCACGGTCGGGACCCGGAGGCGTCCCGCGAGCGGGACGGCGAGCACTCCGATGAGGACGGCCGCGGCGGCCTCGGCGACTCCCGGAGTCTCGACGATCGGGGCGACCGCCTTCGCGACGGCGAGTCCAGCCGCCCCGCCCGCGCCGGTGGCCAGGAGCATCCTGGGCAGGCTGTGGTGGCCCACGGCGCTCGCTGCGGCGGCGACCCCCCCGGCGACGACGGCGACCGACGCCGAGCCGAGGGTCTGCGCCGGCGGCTCGACGACCGCCATCTCGATGCCGAGCTGACCCGCGATCAGCAGCCCACCGAGCACGCCGGCCACCACTCCGGACGTGGCGACGGCGAGCTCGACGAGCCGGGCGGCCGCGGTCAGGGGGAAGTCGCCCATCGCCTCGCGCACGGCGACCACGAGGGCCATCCCGGGCAGCAGGGCGATGATCCCGCCCGCGACGACGAGCGAGGACCGTGCCTCGAGATCGAGGGCGGTCATCGCCACCGCGACCGAGGTCGCGATGAGGCCACCGGTGGCGTTGAAGAAGAAGCGCGGTGCCTGGAGCTCCTTCAGCCCGCGGCCGACCCGGTCCACGACGGCCGCCGACACGAAGGCGATGAGCGCGGTCAGCCAGCCGCCCCCGAGGCGCACGACGAGCGAGCCCGCGAGCACGCCCCAGGCGAGGGTGACGAACCAGCGCGGGTAGGGCCGGGGCGTCGCCTCGACCTCGTCGAGCCGGGCCAGTAGCGACTCCCTCGTCAGGCCGCCCGTCGTGAGGTCGAGGACCAGCTGGTGCGCCGCCGCGAGCCGCGCGTGGTGGTGGCCGAGCTTGCGCACCACCCGCAGGCTCGTCAGACCCGGGAACTGCGGCCCGGGCGCGACGCTGACGGTGATGGCCCGGTGGGTGACGTCCACGTCGAACTTCTGCAGGCCCAGGGCGGTCGCGGCCGCGAAGACGGCGCCCTCGACGTCGTCGGTGCGGGCCCCGCCCGAGAGGAGGACGCTGCCCAGGCGGAGAGCGACGTCGACGGCCTCGTCGACCTGCTCGGAGCGGCTGATCCGGAACTGGCGCCGACGCCGATACCGGGAGCGCGCGTCGGCCGGCAGCCCCATGAGGGTCATCGGCGCCGTCTCCGGGCTCCAGACGGCGCGCCGCGCCTTCCCGAGCGGCGCCTCGTCAGCATCCCCGGGCGAGAGCTCGCTCGGTGGCGAGGGCGGTGCATCGCTCGCCTCCCCAGGCAGCGCGCGGCGCGGCTCGTCCTGCGTCATGGCGGCGCGGCCTCCTCGTCGTCGTCCCCGCCATCATCCCGGTTTCGGCGTGGTTCGCGGCGTCGTCGGCGTCCCTCGGTACTGTGATCGCGGGGTCGCATGCGAATGATGTAAGGAGCCGAGCCTGGTCACCACCACGGGGCTTGGTCGAAGGAGGCCGATGGCGGTTCCTCCCACCCTGGACCCCGTCGTCGGCCCTCGGAAGACGCTCACGGTCGCGCGTTCTGCAGTGGACGTGTCGCACCTCCTGGGCTTTCTCATCGTGGTGGCGGCGGGCATCGTCGCCGGCACGGTCGCGAGCTCGACGGCGTCCGGGATCGCCGTGGACGTGGCGCGAGTCGTCGCGCGAGCCCCCGTGGGAATCGTCTCGCTCGCCGCGATCGTCTCCCAGGCCGCCTTCCTGCTCGTCTCCATCGGGGCGCCGATCGCGCTGATCGCTGCCCGACGTTTCCGCGCCCTCTGGGTCGGCGGGATCGCCGTCACGGCCTCCGTCCTGCTCTTCGCCCTGGTGGCGTCCCTCGTCCCGGTCCGGCTCGGCGTCGCCCTCGCGGCGGAGGGGCTCATCCCGCTGCCGGGCGCCCTGGCACTACCGTCCGTCGCGTCGATCGCCGCGTACACGGCGGGCGCCACCGTCATCGGTACGGAGCTGACCCGTCGCTGGGCGCGGGCGCTGTGGACCCTGCTCGGCTTCGTCGCGCTCAGCCAGATCGTCACCGCGTCGGGCACCCCGCTCGGCGTGGCTCTCGCCATCGGCGTCGGCGGCTCGGCCGGCAGCCTGGCCCTGCTCGCCCTGGGTCGCCGCGTCGAGGCCGTCACCCCTGCTCAGGTGGCCACGGCGCTGTGGCGGGCCGGGGTGCGGGTGGCTGACGTCACCCGTCTCGCCGACCCCGCGTGGCCCGACTGGCACCTGCGCGTCGCGACCGACGGCGGGGACGTCGCGGTCAAGACCGTCGGTGTGCTCGAGCAGCGCTCGGACACGCTCTACCGCAAGTACCGGCAGATCCGACTGAAGGACGTCGGCGACGACGAGCCTTACGCCTCGCCCCGGCGCGCGGTGGCGGCGGAGGCGATGATGACGCTGATGGCCGCCCGCAGCGGGGTGCGCTGCCCGGCGCTGCGCGCGGTCGAGCCGATCAATGCCGAGGAGTTCGTGCTCGCGGTCGACTACGTGCACGGCCGGCGCCTCGACGAGCTCGACGAAGACGAGCTCACCCTCGACCGGCTCGTCGACGCATGGCAGCAGGTGGACGGCTTGCGTCGCGCAGGCATCGCGCACCGGGACCTGCGCCTCGAGCAGTTCCTGGTCGACGACGAGGGCCGGGTCTGGCTTCGGGACTTCGCCTTCGGCGAGCCGGCCGCGGCGACGAGCTCCCTCGAGGGCGACATCGCGGAGCTGCTCGCGGGCACCTACACCCGCGTCGGCGCCGAGAAGGCGGTCGCGGCGGCCACCCGGGTCCTCGAGCCCGAGGTGCTTGCGGGAGCTCTCGCGCGGCTCGTGCCCGCCGCCCTCACCCGACCGACCCGAGCGGCCGTCCGCGCACTGCCGGGGCGCCTGGCGCCACTGGTCGAGGAGGTCTGCCAGGTCACGGGTGTGCGTGAACCCGTCTTCGCCCAGGTGGAACGCGTCCGGCCGCGCACCCTGATCGTCGGTGCGACCATCGCGGTCGCCTTCTACATCATGCTTCCGCAGCTCGCAGACCTGCCGTCGATGCTCGAGGCCGTCCGGGGCGCCGATCTGATCTGGATCCCCGCAGTGGTCGCCGCATCGATCCTCACCTACGTGGGGGCGGCGCTCGGGCTCGCGGGCGGGACTCCCGGACGGGTCCCGGTCTGGCAGGCGTTCATGGTGGCGATGTCGAGCAGCTTCGTGGTGCTCGTTGCGCCGGGTGCGATCGGCCAGGTGGGGCTCAACGTCCGGTTCCTCCAGAAGCGCGGCTACTCGACGTCCGTCTCGGTGTCGGCGAGCGCGGCCAAGGAGACGGCGGTGTTCATCGTCCACCTGCTCCTGCTGCTCATCTTCGCGCTGTGGGTCGGCAGCGCTGACGCCCTCAAGGGCGAGTGGGAGAAGCTGCCGGCCGCCGGCGCTGTGCTCGCGGTGCTCGGCGCGGTGCTCGGGGTCGTCGGCCTCGTGGTCGCCAGCCCGGCGGTGCGTCGGCGGCTGCGCACGACCGTCCGCCCGGCGATCAAGGATGCGCTCAGCGCGATGGCAGAGGTCGCGGCCAGCCCGGGCAAGATGGTCATGCTCTTCGCGGGTGTCGCTCTGCTGCCCCTCGGCTACGCGACCTGCCTGTACTTCTCGGTGCAGGCGCTCGGCGGTGGCGCGTCCTTCCCCGCTGTCGCCCTGGTCTTCCTCAGCGTCGGAGCCCTCGCCTCCGCGGCGCCGACCCCGGGTGGCCTGGGCGCCGTCGAAGCGGTCCTCCTCGCAGCGCTGACCGGTGTCGGCATCGCACCGCCGGAGGCGCTCGCCGCGGTCTTCCTCTACCGGCTCGCCACGTTCTGGCTGCCGATAGTCCCGGGCCTCGTCTCGTTCCGCTGGTTGACGGCGCGCGAGGTCATCTGAGGCGGGTCGGCTCAGGCCCTGGCGGGAGAGTCGGCTCAGGCCCTGGCGGGAGACACCTGCGCAACGACCTGGGCGGCCACGACCCTGGCGTCCTCGCCGACGCCGAGGAGCAGCGCGGACTTGCGCGTGCGCATGAAGTGCACCCCGATGAAGTACAGACCCGGCAGCGCCGTGCTCGCGCCGTCCTGCTGCAGCGGGAAGCCCTGGGCGTCGAACGCCTCGGGGTGCAGGATCATCTCGCTGTAGCCGGGCCGGTAGCCGGTCGCGACGACCACCGAGCCGAGCTCGGAGAGCGGCACGCTCTGCACCCCTGTGACGTCGAACGGCGGCGGATCCGGAAGGTCGGGAACGGGCAGCCCACGGGCAGCACGGCCCTCCTGGATCGCCCGGCCGAGCTCCTGGCGCTGCTGGTCGCCCCAGGCCACCGACTCGGCGAGGTCGTCGGCGAAGTGCACCGCCTCCCGATCGGCCGAGACCAGGTGCCCGGCGAGCTCGACGCCCATCGTCGCGAGCGTCCGGAAGTGCAGGTCGTGGCCGCCGCCGGCGCCGGTGCCCTGGACGTTGGCGAGCAGCAGAGCGTCCGCTCCCGGCAGCGACTCGCGCCCCTGGTCGAAGAAGCCGAGCTCCAGCAACCAGTCGACCACGTCCTGTCCGCCGAGCTGCCGCTCGATCCACGGCGCCCGGCCGCAGGCAAGGATCACCCGGCGACCCGCGAGCGACAGCTCTTCGGCGATCTGGCAGCCGGTCTGCCCGCTACCCACCACGAGAACCGAACCTGGCGGCGGCGTGCCCGGGTTCTTGTAGTCGGTCGCGTCGATGACGGGCAGCCACGGCGTCATCGACGCGACAGCGGCCGGCCGGTGCTCTCGTTGGTAGGCGCCGGTCGCGACCACGACAGCGGCTGCGTGCACCGTTCCCTCGCTCGTCTCGACGCGCCAGCCTCCCGAGGTGGCGCGTCGGACGGAGAGGACATCGACGCCGAGCTCGACGGGCGCGTCGAACGACTCCGCGTAGTCCTCGAGCATGCCGACGACCGCGTCGCGTGTCATGAACCCGTGCGGGTCGTCGCCGTCGTACTCCGCTCCGGGCAGCCGAATCGTCTCGTTGGGTGTGATGAGGCTGAAGCTGTCCCACCGGTCAGCCCAGGCCGAACCGATCCGGTCCCGCTCGAGCACGACGTGCGGGACGTCGGCCGCGGCCAGCTCGTGGCTGACCGCCAGGCCGGCCTGGCCTGCGCCGATGATCACGACATCGGTCTCATCGAGCATGAGGGCGCCTCCTCCGCATCGTGGTCAGGAGCAACGCTCGCCGTTCCTCGGCAGGGCCTTCCGTCGACCGTACGCCACATCGGTTAGCCGACCGGCGCGGTTCGCGCGCCTGCCGACCAGCGGCGCGGCCCCGGCCCGCCGCTGGGCGGCGTCACTCAGCGGCGCGATCCGAAGGAGTCGAGGGCGAGGGCCGGCTCGTCCGTGATGACGGCCTCGACCCGCGGGTCTGCTGACAGGGCGCGCATGAGGGCCTGGTCGTTCACGCCCCACACCCAGGCGTGCATGCTGCCGAGGTGCACGCTCCGCGTGGCCCTGGTGGCCACGAAGCGCCAGTAGGGAGCGAGGAAGGTAGCCCCGACCCGGCGCGCGCGCCGTCGGGTTCCGACGAGGTCGCCGGTGTACGTCGCCGTAGCGCGTAGGGCCGTCTGGCCGCCGACGAGCAGGCCGAGCGGCAGGGCGGGTGCCAGGGCGCGCAGCGACGCGATGCTGCTCGCGTGAAAGGTCGTGATCACCAGACGGCCCTGCGGGACGCCCGCGGTCGCCTCGGCCAGCACCTGCCGCTCGTGGCCCGTCTCCTTGATCTCGACGTCGACGTCCAGGCGCCCGCGCAGTGCCGCGAGCACCTCGGCGAGCGCGGGGATCTCGTAGCCCAGCCCGCGGCCGGCGGCGACGACCTCCGTCCTCGACGACGCCGCGATCACGACGCCGCCGACCGCGGCGTCGTGATGGACGACCAGCCGTCCGTCGGCCGTTCGCCTGACGTCGAGCTCGACCCCGTCCGCTCCGAGGTCCGCCGCCGCCAGGAAGGCATCGATCGTGTTCTCGGGGGCCGCCGAGGACAGCCCCCGGTGGGCGATCACCTTCGGACGCTCGGCGCGGTCACGCATCTGGGTGCACACCCGGTCGCGCGCCCCAGCCGCCCCCGCCGGGCGTCTCGAGCGTGATGACCGTGCCGGGGGGCACCGTGCGCGCCACCTTGGGCGGCAGCTCCTCGACCGGGCCGGGTGAACCGTCCTCCAGCGGCGTATGGAGCAGGTTCCGCCCGACCGCGCCCGGCGCGCCGCCGGCGAGGCCTGGCGGGGCGTGCCGGCGGCGGTCCGTGAGCAGGTTGACGGTCGCGTCCTCGAGCACTCGGATCGAGCGCACGACGCCGTCCCCGCCGCGGTGCGCGCCGTCCCCGCCCGACCCCGCGGCCAGCTCGTAGCGCTCCACCCGCATCGGGTACTCGAGCTCGAGCGCCTCGATCGGGGTGTTCAACGTGTTGGTCATGCCGACGTGCACGCCCGACGGTCCGTCGCCCGACGACGAGGCGCCCTGTCCGCCGGCGACGGTCTCGTAGTACGTCCAACCGCGCCCACCGATGACGGTGTTGTTCATGGTCCCGGCGCCCGCGGCGGGCACGTCCGCGACCTCGGCCAGCGCGGCGAGCACCGCGTCCGCGATCCGCTGGCTCGTCTCGACGTTGCCGGCGACGACGGCGTGCGGTGGCCGGGCGTTGACGAGCGAGCCCACGGGGGCGTCGATCGTCAGCGGCGCGTAGGTCCCGGCGCAGGCCGGCACGTCAGGCGGCAGGAGCACGCGCAGCGCGAAGTAGCAGGCGGACCGGGTGACCGAGAGCGGGCAGTTGACGTTCCCGGCCACCGCGGGCGAGGTCCCGGCGAAGTCGATCCGCATCGCCTCGCCGGTGATCGTCACCTCGACCCTGATCGGGATGTCGTCCTGCGTGACGCCGTCGCCCTCGAGCTCGGTCTCGGCCCGGTAGACGCCGTCCGGGAGCCTGCCCAGCACGCCCCGGGTGCGGCGCTCGGCGTAGGCGAGCACCTCGTCGAAGCCCGCCTGCAGCGTGGTCAGGCCCCACCGCTCGACGAGCTCGAGCACTCTGGCCTCGGCCACGCGGTTCGCGGAGGCCTGGGCGCGGAAGTCGCCGCGTCGCAGCCGAGGCGTTCGGGAGTTCGCGCAGATCAGCGTGAGGACGTCCTCCGTGAGGCGGACCGGCGGGATGATCAGGCCCTCCTGCCAGAGGTCGCGCGAGTCCGCCGGCATCGAGCCGGGGGACATCCCCCCGATGTCCGAGTGGTGAGCCCGCGTCACGGCGTAGGCGACGATCTCGCCGTCGACCGCGACCGGGCTCACGATCGTGACGTCCGGCAGGTGCGTGCCCCCCGCGTACGGGTCGTTGAGGATCCACACGTCGCCCGGCTCGGGGCCGCGCGCGATCACCGCGGCGACCGACTCCGGCATCGCCCCGAGGTGGACGGGGATGTGCTCGGCCTGCGCGACCATCCGCCCGGCGGCGTCGAAGAGCGCGGCCGAGCAGTCGCGACGCTCCTTGATGTTGGAGGAGTAGGCGCTGCGCACCAGCACCGTGCCCATCTCCTCGGCGATCCCGGCGAGCGCGCTGCGCAGGACCGACAGGGTGATCGGATCCAGGGGCTCGGGCGCCGCGGACGTGGTCTCGCTCATGCCTCACGCTCCAGCACCAGGGTTCCGACGGCGTCGACGGCGCCGCTCCAGCCGGGCCGCACGAGGCAGGTCGCCTCGGGCAGCTCGACGACGGCGGGGCCCACCACCGGCGAGCCCGGCGCCATCCGCGAGCGGTCGTGGACGGCGGCCTCGGCCGCGCCGCCGGCGAGGACGACCCTGCGGTGTCCCGGGGCGGCGCCGTCCTCGTCCCGCCGCGCGACGGGCTCCAGAAGGTCCGGGCTTGCGCCGGACCGGGTCGCGACGACGCGGACGTTGACGATCTGCACGGGCTCGTCGGCGATCCGGTGACCGTACCGGCGCTCGTGCGCCGCGTGGAAGGCGTCCTCGAGCTCCGCCGCCGTCTCGCCGGCCACGGTCAGCTCGAAGGACTGGCCCGCGTAGCGCAGGTCGGCGTGGCGGCTCAGGGACGCGCCGGGCAGGGCCGCGAGGGCCGTCGCCGCGAGCGCGCGGAACGCCTCCTCGAGGCGCTCAGGTGCCGTCAGCCGCGGCGCTGCCGTGGCTGACGGCGCTGCCGTGCTTGCCGACTCCGCGGCCTGCGGTTCCAGGAACGGCCGGACGTGGTCGTGCCGGACGTCCGAGATCGCGAGGCCGAGCGCCGAGAGCACGCCTGCTGCCCGCGGGACGAGGACCGTCCGGCAGCCGAGCTCCTCGGCCAGCGCGCACGCGTGCAGGCCGCCGGCACCGCCGAAGGCCACGAGGGCGAAGTCGCGCGGGTCGAGCCCCCGCTCGACGCTGATCACCCGCAGGGCCCGGACCATCTCGGTGTCGGCGACGCGGACGATGCCGAGGGCCGCTTCGCGCACGTCGAGCCCGAGCGGCTCCGCGACGCGGGCGATCGCCCGCTCGGCCAGGTCGCGGTGCAGG
>JAHECE010000106.1 GCA_024641895.1 Actinomycetales bacterium | reverse complement strand
CGGGCACGGCCGGGCTCGACTCGGGGCCGCCGTCGCCCCGCGGACCATCGCCTTCGTGGCCGACCTCCCCCATACGCGCAGCGGCAAGATCATGCGCCGCCTCCTGCGCGCCCGCGAGCTCGGGCTGCCCATCGGTGACCTGTCGACGCTCGAGTCCGCCGACGAGGCCCCGTCGCCTCCCGAGGAGAACCACCCAGAGCACGTGGAGGACGCATGACGACAGCCCCGCCCACGACGCAGCTCCCCCTCGCACCGGGCCTTGACGGGGAGGGCGCCCGGCACCTCCTGCAGGAGATGATCCGGATCCGCCGCTTCGAGGAGCGCTGCGTCGAGCTCTACAGCGCCACCAAGATCCGCGGGTTCATGCACCTGTACATCGGCGAGGAGGCCGTCGCCACCGGCGCGATGCAGGCGCTGCGACCCGAGGACGCCGTGCTGGCCACGTACCGCGAGCACGGCCATGCCCTCGCCCGCGGGATCAGCGCCCGCGCCGTCATGGCCGAGATGTACGGGCGCGTCGAGGGCTGCAGCGGCGGACGCGGCGGGTCGATGCATCTTTTCGACGCCCAGGCCCGCTTCTACGGCGGCAGCGCGATCGTTGCCGCCGGGCTCCCCCTCGCCGTCGGGCTCGCGCTCGCGGACCACCTGAGCGGCCGGGACCGGGTGACAGCAGCCTTCTTCGGTGAGGGCGCGGTGGCCGAGGGCGAGTTCCACGAGTCGATGAACCTCGCGGCGCTCTGGTCGCTGCCGGTCGTCTTCTTCTGCGAGAACAACCTCTACGCGATGGGCACGGCGCTGGCGCGCTCGGAGTCCCAGACGGACCTCGTGCTCAAGGCGGCCTCGTACCGGGTCGCCGGCTGGTCGGTCGACGGCATGGACGTCCTGGCCTGCCGGGCGGCGGCGCAGCGGGCGGTCGACCTGACCGCGGCGGGCGGCGGGCCGTGCTTCGTCGAGTTCCGTACCTATCGCTTCCGGGCGCACTCCATGTACGACCCGGAGCTGTACCGGCCCAAGGAGGAGGTCGCACGCTGGAAGGCGCACGACCCGATCGACGCCTTCACGGCGCGGCTGCGGGCGACCGGCTACCTCGACGACGCCGCGCTGGAGACGATGGAGGCCGAGGTGAGCGCAGAGATAGACGACGCCGTCGCCTTCGCGGAGGCCGGCACCCTGGAGCCGGTCGAGGACCTCCTGCGCCACGTCTACCGGCGAGGTGCGGCATGAGCGCGTCGAGCCCGGAGCAGGGCCGCACCATCACCTACCGCGAGGCAGTGCGGGAGGCGATCCGCGACGCCCTGACGCGGGACGAGCTGGCATTCCTCATGGGCGAGGACGTTGCCTCCTACGGCGGCTGCTTCGGCGTCTCGCACGGCCTCTTCGACGAGTTCGGGCCCGAGCGGGTGCGAGACACGCCGCTGTCGGAGTCCGGCTACGTCGGGGCCGGCATCGGCGCCGCGCTCGGCGGCATGCACCCGATCGTCGAGATCATGACGGTGAACTTCGCCCTGCTGGCCCTGGATCAGATCGTGAACAACGCCGCGACGCTGCTCCACATGTCCGGCGGTCAGCTCAACGTGCCGATCGTCATCCGGATGACCACGGGGGCGGGCCGGCAGCTCGCCGCCCAGCACTCGCACAGCTTCGAAGGCTGGTTCGCGCACGTCCCCGGCCTGCGTATCGTCACCCCCGGCACGCTCGAGGACGCCCGCGGCATGCTCTGGACCGCCCTGCAGGACCCCGACCCCGTGCTCATCTTCGAGCACGGCGGCCTCTACGGCGTCGAGGGCGTCCTCGCCGACGACGCCGGTCCGGTCGACATCGACGTCGCCGCCGTGCGTCGCGCCGGCGACGACGTCAGCCTCATCACCTACGGCGGCTGCCTCCCGCGCACCCTGCGCGCCGCGGAGCTGCTCGCCGAGGACGGCATCTCGGCCGAGGTGCTCGACCTGCGCTCGCTGCGCCCGCTCGACACCGACGCCATCCTGGCCAGCGTTGCCCGCACCCACCGCGCCGTCGTCATCGACGAGGGCTGGCGCAGCGGCGGGCTGCCGGCCGAGGTGTCGGCGCGGATCATGGAGGGCGCGTTCTACGAGCTGGACGCTCCGGTGGCTCGGGTGTGCGCCGCGGAGGTCCCCGTGCCGTTCGCGCAACACCTCGAGCAGGCCGCGATCCCTCGTGCCGACGGGATCGCCCGGGTCGCAAGGGAGCTGGTGAGGCCGGGTGGCTGAGTTCCGGATGCCGTCCCTCGGCGCCGACATGGACGCCGGGAGGGTTGTCGCGTGGCACGTCGGCGTCGGGGACCACGTCACGCGCGGACAGGTCGTCGCCGACGTGGACACGGACAAGTCCGTCATCGAGGTCGAGGTCTTCGCGACCGGGACCGTGACCGAGCTGCTCGTCGGCGAGGGCGAACGCGTTCCGGTCGGCACGCCGCTGGCGCTCATCGCCGACGACGCAGACGCCGGTACGGCCGCACCGTCGCGCCCCGGCGCACCGTCGATCTCCGCCCCCGACGAGGGGGTGGCGCCGACGCGCGGAGCTGCGGCGGAACCCGAGACGACGACGTCGCCGGAGTCCGCGCCGAAGCCGGAGTCCGCGCCGAAGCCCCCACCACCGGCAACGCTCGGGGGACCCTCCCCCGGGGAGACCCCGGGGAGTCGGGCACCGATCTCACCGCTGGCCCGGCGAAAGGCCGCCGAGCTGGGCGTGGACCTGGCCGCAGTCACCGGGACGGGGCACGACGGCGCCGTCACGGCGGACGACGTCGCGCGCGCCGTGAGCGCGCGGCCGAGCTTCCCGAGCGTCGAGGCACCCGCGAGCAGGGCACCCGCGAGCAGGGCGCCCGCCGAGGCTGCGCCCGCCACCACCCAGCCACTGACCGGCGCCGAACGCCAGGCTGCCCTGCGCCGGGCGATCGCGGCCGCCATGGCGCGGTCCAAGCGCGAGATCCCGCACTACTACCTGACCACTGAGATCGACGTCGCCCGCGCGATGTCGTGGTTGGCCGGCCGCAACTCCGGCGTGCCCGTCACGGCACGGGTCCTGCCGGTGGCCCTCCTGCTCAAGGCGACCGCCGTCGCGCTGCGCACGACCCCGGACCTCAACGGCTTCTGGGAGGACGACGGCTTCCGGCCGGGCTCGGCGATCCACCTCGGCGTCGCCATCGCGCTGCGGGGCGGGGGCCTCGTCGCCCCCGCGATCCACGATGCCGACCGGCTCACCCTCGAGGAGCTGATGGCGGCCCTGCGCGACCTCGTGGGCCGGGCACGCGCGGGCCGCATCCGGGGCGCCGAGATGTCGGACCCCACGGTCACGGTCACCAGCCTCGGCGACCAGGGCGTCGACGTCGTCGCCCCGGTCATCTACCCGCCCCAGGTGGCGATCGTCGGGTTCGGCCGCATCCGAGAGCGCGCGTGGGTCGACGGCGGGAGGGTCGTGCCGCGGAGCACCGTGATCGCCACGCTCGCGGCCGACCACCGAGCCAGCGACGGGCACCGGGGTGCGATCTTCCTTGCCGAGCTCGACCGGCTGCTGCAGGAGCCCGAGGCCCTGGGCAAGGAGCATGAGAACCCGGAATGGACGACGCGCGAGGCGGAGGACTGAGAGGACCCTGAGATGAGCGACGAGACCCTCGAGAGCACCGTGCTGCGGGTGCTGGGCGAGGTAGCCCCGGAGGTGGACACCGCGAACGTCGATCCGGTCGAGGACCTGCGCGACCAGCTGGACCTGGACTCGATGGACATCCTGAACATGGCGATCGGCCTGTTCGAAGCCACGGGGGTCGAGGTCCCCGAGAGCGACTACCCGCGGATCGTCACGATCTCGGGCGCCGTCGACTACCTCGCGGAGCGGATGGCGTGACCCTGCTGAGGCGCCCGGACCGCTCGCCCGTCAGAGCCACTTGCGCCGCACGAACACCCACCGCAGCAGGAGTGCGCCGCCGACCATGAGCGCGAGAGAAGCCGGGTAGCCGAAGAGCCAACCGAGTTCCGGCATGTGCTGGAAGTTCATGCCGTAGATCCCGGCGACGACGGTCGGAGCGAAGAAGATGGCCGCCCACGCGGAGATCCTCTTGACCTCCTCGTTCTGGGCCAGGCTCACGGCGGTCATCGAACGCATCTCCTCGTTCTGGCGTTCCCCGACCAAGGTCGAGTTCACCTGAAGAGCGTTCTGCAGGAGCGCGCGGAAGCCGTCCGCGCGCTCGACGACGCGCACCACGTGGTCCCGCACGTCCCGCAAGCTGCGGCGCAGCTCCTTGTCGACCCCGTCCGGGTCCGTCGCCGCCCACACCTCGTCCAGGACGCCGATCAGGGGGTGGGTCGCCCGCTGGAACTCGATGACCTCGCGCGAGAGCTCGTAGATGCGCCTGGAGACCGCCGGCTCACCGCCGAAGAGCTGGTCCTCGATCTCGTCGACGTCCTGCTGAAGGCCGGCGATCACCGGGCCGTACTCGTCGACGACCTGGTCGAGGACGGCGTAGAGCACCGCGTCCGGCCCCTGGGCGAGCAGGCGCGGCGACGACTCGAGCCGTTGCCGGACCGCGCCCACGCCCTCCGTCGCCGCATGGCGAACGGTGACCACGAAGCCAGGGCCCGTGAAGACGTGCAGCTCGCTGAAGATCACGGTCTCGGAGTCGTCGTCGTACCGCGCCGGGCGCAGCACGGTGAACCGTGTCTCGCCATATTTCTCAGTCTTCGGCCGCTGGTGCGCACGGACGGCGTCCTCGACCGCGAGGGGATGAAGGTCGAACTCCGCCGCCACGGCTTCCATCTCCGGCGCGCTCGGCCGGTACAGCCCGAGCCAGGCCATGCCCCCGCTGGTCCTGCGCAGGCCGTACAGCTCGGCGGTGTCCGCGACCTGCGGCAAGCGGCGGCCGTCGGTGTACACGGCGAGATCGATGACCGGCACGAGGGCCTCCTCCCGAGCCGGCGCCCGGGGCCGGCGGTGCTGGCCGACCTTCTCACACCCTCGGCCGCTGCCTGCGGGCCGCGCGCCGTCGGGCCTACCCGGCAGGCACCGTCGGCCGCCCGCCGCGGTCCCGCCGAAGGGCCCTCGTTCGGGCATGGCTGCCGGGAGGGCGCCCGCCAGCGGCCTCAGTCAGCCCGCTGCACGCTCAGTCAGCCGCCAGCGGCCTCAGTTGCCCGCTGCACGCTCAGTCAGCCCGCGCCGCGATGATGGCGACCGTCACCTTCTGGGTCCCGGCATTCGTCAGCGTGAGTGCTCGCGGACCACCCGCGACCAGCGCGGCGAGCACGGCGGAATTCGCGACCAGGAGGCCACCGTCGACGGCGATCGGGTCTCCCTCGTCGACCCCGTTCTTGGGCACGACGGTCACCGTGGCCGGCTTCCCGTCGGCGGCCGTCGCCGACAGCGCCAGCGCCGCGGCCGTGCCTCCGCTCGCGAGCAGCTCCACGGTCTTCTGCGGCGCGGCGCCGCCTGCCTCGTCCAGGACGACAGACGCCTGCACGACCGTCTCGGGGTCGAGCTCAGTGCTGATCGTGAGGTTCGGGCCGTCCTTGACCTTCACCCACGCAGACACCGTCACCTTGGTCATGCCGACCTCCCACGCTCGCGCCGAGGCCCGGCCGTGGCGCGGCCGAGCCCGATGGGGTCAGCGTGGACGCTCCTCGTCACCGCAGCGTCACCGCTCGGCGGTCCGTGGCCGGCCGCGGGGCCGTTGCCGGCAGGACCGGACGAGCGTGACCAGCAGGGGCACGACCGGCGGGACCGATCCGTGAAGACCGGCCGGCGTGATGCCGCCGTGACGGGAGGGTGACGCGAGCCCCGGATGCTTCGAGGCACCTGACACCGTCCGAGGAGTCGCCATGCCAGCCACGCTCACGTATCCGGGCGTCTACATCCAGGAGATCCCCAGCGGGAGCCGCACGATCACGGGGGTGGCGACCGCGGTCGCGGCCTTCGTCGGCAAGGCGACCCGCGGACCGGTCGACGTGCCGGTGCCCATCACGTCATACGGCGATTTCGAGCGCATGTTCGGCGGACTGAGCCGCGACAGCGGCCTCGGCTATGCGGTGCGCGACTACTACCTCAACGGTGGCTCGCAGGCCGTGATCGTCCGCCTCGCCGGCGGCGCGGTGGCCGCGACCGTGGACGTCGACGGCGCAGTCACCCTCGTCGCGAGCGGGCCGGGCACCTGGGGCAATGCCCTGGAGGTCGAGGTCCAGCACGCCGCCGAGCCGGAAGCGTCCCTGATCGCGGAACAGCAGGGCGTGGTCGCCACCGAGCTCTTCCATCTCACGGTGCGCGAGGGCAGCCTCACGTCGCCCAGGTTCTCCGAGACCTACCCGAACGTGACTCTCTCGGACGGGCCTCGACGCCTCGACACCGTGCTACGGGCCTCTCGGCTGGTCGACGTCGCCACCGGCTTCACCCCGCCGGCGTCGGGCCGTCCGGCCGAGCGGAACGCCGGCCAGACGCCACCAGCCTTCTACGCCGCAGGCGCGGCCGCGGGCGGCACGGACGGGACGGCGTCGTCGACCCTCGACCTCGAGGACTACATCGGCGGGCTCGGCGACACCTTCGAAGCCGACAAGCGGGGCATGTACGCCCTGGTGGACGCGGACCTCTTCACGATCCTGTGCCTGCCGCCCTCCAGCCCGGACGGCGACCTGCCGGACGCGCTCTGGGCCAGCGCACTGAGCCTGTGCGTGGCCGAGCGGGCGATGCTGCTCGTCGACCCGCCCTCCGGAGAGACCAACAGCACCATCCGCGCATGGGTCGACGCCCGCGGCCTCACGGCCGACGGCCGCAACGCCGCCTTGTACTTCCCTCGCCTCCGGCGCCCCGACCCCCTGCGTGACGGCGCCCTGGGAACCTTCGCCCCGAGCGGTGCCGTCGCCGGCGTGATGGCCCGCACCGATGGTGCACGCGGGGTCTGGAAGGCCCCCGCGGGGCTCGAGGCCGGTCTCGTGGGCGCGAGCGGTCTCGCCATCACCCTGACCGACGGCGAGAACGGCCAGCTCAACCCGTACGGCGTCAACTGCCTACGGACCTTCCGCGGAGTCGGCTCCGTGGTGTGGGGCTCGCGGACGCTACGCGGCAACGACCTCCTGGCGGACGAGTACAAGTACGTGCCCGTGCGACGACTCGCCCTCTTCCTCGAGGAGACGCTGTTCCGGAACACCCAGTGGGTGGTCTTCGAGCCGAACGACGAACCCCTCTGGTCGCAGATCAGGGCCTCGATCGGGGCATTCATGCAGGACCTGTTCCGTCAGGGCGCCTTCCAGGGCAGCACGCCGCGGGACGCCTACTTCGTCCGGTGCGACTCCGAGACCACCACGCAGTACGACATCGACCGCGGCATCGTGAACATCGTCGTCGGCTTCGCCCCGCTGAAGCCCGCCGAGTTCGTCGTCGTGAGCATCCAGCAGAAGACCGCCACGGCGCAGGCCTGAGGAGGACGACCATGGCCGAGTTCACCGTCAACGCCAGCCGCTTCGACCCTTACAAGAACTTCAAGTTCCGCCTCAAGTGGGACGGACGCTACGTGGCCGGCATCAGCAAGGTCAGTGCGCTGAAGCGCACCACCGAGGTCGTCACGCACCGCCACGGCGGTGACCCGAGCAGCAGCCGCAAGTCGCCGGGCCGCTCGGAGTTCGAGGCCATCACCCTCGAACGCGGGGTCACGCACGACCAGGCGTTCGAGCAGTGGGCCAACAAGGTCTGGAACTTCGGTGCCGGGCTGGGTGCGGAGACGTCGCTGAAGGACTTCCGCAAGGACCTCATCCTCGAGGTCTACAACGAGGCCGGGCAGCTCGCGATCGCGTACAAGGTCTTCCGCTGCTGGGTCTCGGAGTACCAGTCGATCCCCGAGCTCGACGCGAACGCCAACGCCGTCGCGATCCAGACGATCAAGCTCGAGAACGAGGGCTGGGAGCGCGACTACGACGTCGCCGAGCCCTCCGAGCCGTCGTTCGTCGAGCCGTGAGTCAGCACCGAGCCGTGACTCAGCGCCGCGCCGTGACTCAGCGCCGCGCCGCGACGGCCGGCTGAGGACCCGGGGCGATGGCGACGCGGGAGCTCGGGTGGCTGCTTCGCGCCTGGGAGCACGCCGCCGACGTCGTACCCGCCGCCCGCGGGGCCGTCCTCGTCGACGAGGCCGGCCTGGTCGAGGACCTCGACGCCGCGATCGACCTGCCGGTGGACCAGCTGGCGACCCTCGTGGCGCGCCTGCACACCGAGCAGTTCGGCCCCACCGCAGAGGGCGTGCTCGACTGCGACTCGTGCGGTGAGGTGCTCGAGGTCGAGGTACCCCTCGACCTCGTCGCAGCCGGCTCGGTCGGCAGTGCGGCCGTGGCGGAGGCCGGCTCCCGCATCGTCGTGCTGGACTCCGGGCGGCCGGTGCGGGTGCGGGTGCCGACGACTCGGGACCTCCTCGCGGTCCGCGGCCGGGACGACGTCGCGGCCGCGCTGCTCGCTCGCTGCGTGAGTACCGTCGACGGCACCGGCGCCCTGTATGCCCCGCGACTCGACGCGGCCGATCTCGCCCTCGTCGACGCCGCGGTCGAGGAGCTGGCCGGAGCAGCGTCCGTGGTCGTGCGCGCCCGGTGCCCGCAGTGCGGCACGTCCCTGTCCGCACCCGTGGACGTCGCCGCGTTCTTGTGGAACCAGGTCGAGCGCGAGGCTCCGGCCGGGCTCGCGGAGGTCGCGGACCTGGCCTCGTCGTTCGGCTGGGCCGAGGCCGACATCCTGCGCCTCACCCCCACGCGCCGCAGCGCCTACCTGGCCCTCGTGCGGGGAGCCGACGCGTGACAGGCTTCGTGGAGACCCTCGCGGCCCGCGCGGTC
>JAHECE010000105.1 GCA_024641895.1 Actinomycetales bacterium | reverse complement strand
GACCTCTTGACCTGCCCTTACGGTGAAGGTGTGCGGGCGTATCCGCATCGGCCCGCGGCATGCCCGCTTCGACCCGTGTGGTCAAGGTCACGCCCCCCACCAGCGCCGCCGGCGCCTGTCAGCGGGCGCACCAGGCCTGTCAGCGGGCGCACCAGGCCTGTCGGCCCACGCCCAGGCGTCGAGGGCATCATGCAGGGGCGGTCGTAGGTTGCGTGGAGGGTGGGTCTGGGTGTGCGAGGGCCCCGGTTCCGCTTGTGGCGGGCCGGGGCTCTCGGTGTGCCGGGGGTGTCGGCTGGTGGGGTCAGGCGCAGGTGGCCGCGGATCCGACTGCCTGGGCGTTGTGGGCCTTGAGGAAGGCGTAGGGGTCTGTGGTCTGGTCGTTGGCGTCGTGGACCTCGAAGTGCAGGTGCGGGCCGGTGGAGTTGCCGTTGTTGCCGATCTCGGCGATCGGCTGGCCGGCCTTGACCTGCTGGCCCTCGGTGACGTGGACGCCGGTGGTGAACATGTGGCCGTACCAGAAGTCGTACGTGGCGCCGTCGACCTCGGCCCGGATGATGACGATCTGGCCGGAGCGGCCGTTGCGTCCGCCGCCGGAGTAGATGACCGTGCCGTCGGTGACGGCGTAGAGCGCGGTGCCGAGGCTGCCGGCGAAGTCGGTGCCCTCGTGCATGCCGGGGAAGGGGTAGGAGCGGGGGCCGTAGGGCGAGGTGACGTGGTAGCTGCCTTCGGCGGCCGGCATCACGAGCGTGGCGGGGAGCTCTTCGCCGCCCATCGCGGCGCCGAGGGCGCCGTTGGCTTCGGTCTGGACCGGGCAGTCGACTGCTTCGCGGACGTAGCTGCGGCTGGCGGTGCCGATGGCGCGGGTGACGGCGTTCGGGTCGGCGTCCAGGGCGGTGGCCTCGGGCAGGTCGACCGCGCCGGTGGCCAGGGCGGCGACGACGCCGTCCTCGGCGACGGCGGCGGGGGTGGCCTCGGGGGTGGCGGTGGAGGCGTTGGCGCCGGTGAGCGGGCCGACGATGGTCAGGGCGCCGACGGCTGCCAGGACCGCGCCGCGGGAGAACCAGCGGTGCGAGCGTGTCGCGGGCTTGGCGGCGGTGGTGGCCTGCTCGCCGGTGACGAGCGCGCGGCCAGCCTGCTCCGCCAGGCGCGCTGCCGGGCGGTTGTTGGGCTGAGCGGCTGCGTTCGTCATGTGGCACGACCTCCGTTGGTTGTGTTCCTGTCCGGTTCTGTTCGTTCAGCGCCGGTAAGACCAACGTTACGGGGGGCGGGCGTGTCTGTGAAGGCCCGTTACAACATCCGTTCGGGCCCGGATTCGCGCATCGTGCGGGCTCGGTACCTGAAGTCGAGCGTGCCGGCGAGCCTTGCGACCTCTTGACCTGCCCTTACGGTGAAGGTGTGCGGGCGTATCCGCATCGGCCCGCGGCATGCCCGCTTCGACCCGTGTGGTCAAGGTCACGCCCCCCACCAGCGCCGCCGGCGCCTGTCACCGCTGGTGGCGGGCGACAGCCCGCCAGATCAGGACAGCACGTCCTTCGTCACGAACCGTCCGTAGGCGAGCGCACCGAAGAACGCGATGTAGCCGGCCTGAAGCAGGGCGTTGTCCGCGAACGACGTCCAGAGGATCGGCTCGCGCAGGAGGTCGGTGAAGTCGAGCCAGTAGTGGCTGAACAGCCACGGGTGCAGCCAGGCGAGCTGGTTCAGCGAGTCGAGCACCTGCGAGACGACGGACAGGACGATGGTCGCCGCCATCGCACCCACCGGGACCTCGGTCAGCGTCGAGATGAACAGGCCGACGGCGGACAGCCCGAGCATCGAGATCGTGACGTAGCCGGCCACGAGGAGCGAGCGCACCACCGACTCGCCGACGGTGATCGTGTCGCCGGAGAGCAGGGGCACCGGGCCGACGGGGAAGAGCGCGACCCCGATGGCGGCACCGGCCACCACCACGGAGCTGGTGGCGGCGAGGCAGAAGGCCGCGGCACCGGCGTACTTCACGAGCAGCAGCCGCACCCGGCCGGCGGGCGCGAGCAGCAGGTAGCGCAGGGTACCGAGACCCGCCTCGCCGGCGATCGTGTCGCCCGCGGCGACGCCGATGGTCAATGGGAGGAAGAGCGGGATCGAGACGACGAGGGCTGTCACCCCGACGAAGAGCCCGTTCTGGGTGATCCGGTCCAGGAACGGCGGGCCTTCGCCGGGGCCCGGCGGCGACGAGGAGAGCTTGACCGCCACTGCGATCAGCACCGGGATGGCGGCGAGCGCCAGCAACATCGCGATCGTCCGGCGTCGCCGGAAGAGGACGGAGAGCTCCGACGTCAGCAGGGCCCAGCCGGCGCTGGGACGAGCGAGCCTTGCGGCGGAGACGGCGGCGTCTCCACTGGTCGCGCCGGTCTCACTGGGCAATGTCGAAGCCCTCCCCGGTCAGGGCCACGAAGCGCTCCTCGAGACTGGCACCCTCCACAGCAAAGCCGCGCACGCGGACCTCGGCGCGGACCAGGGCCGCGACGATCGCCTCGGGCGCGGGGGAGCCCAGCGGCAGCACGGCCGAGACGACTTCCTCGCCGGCGTCCGCGCCCTGAGCCGTGGACTGTCGGTGCTCTGCCGGCTCAGCCTGCGCCCCCACGGCGTCGTCGAGGTCGAGGCGGAGGCTAGCCAGGACGGCACGGGCGGCGTCGGCGTCGGGAGTCCTGAGCCGCACGTACGCCCGGCCGACCCGCCGCAGGTCGTCGAGGCCGCCCTGTGCCACCAACGAGCCCGCGCTCATCACGCCGGCGTGGGTGCACATCTGCTCGACCTCGGCCAGCAGATGGCTCGAGACGAACACCGTGGTGCCCTCGGCGGCCAGGGAGCGCACGAGGGCGCGGACCTCGCGGGTGCCCTGCGGGTCGAGTCCGTTCGTCGGTTCGTCGAGGACGAGCAGCTCGCGCGGGGACAGGAGCGCATTGGCGATGCCGAGCCTCTGCTTCATGCCGAGGGAGTAGGCGCGCACCCTCTTGCCCGCGGCGTGCGAGAGCCCGACGCGCTCGAGCGCGCGGGCCACGCGCGTCGAGCGCGTCGACGACGGCGCGTGCCGGTCCGCCGTGTCGAGTCGGTGCAGGTTGGCCGCGCCCGAGAGGTAGGGGTAGAAGGCCGGGCCCTCGACGAGCGCGCCGACGCGCGGGAGGACGTCGCGGAGGTGACGGGGCATTTCTTCGCCGAGGATGCTGACCTCGCCGCTCGTCGCCGCGGCCAGACCCAGCATCACGCGGATCGTGGTCGTCTTGCCCGAGCCGTTCGGCCCGAGGAACCCGTAGACGGCGCCGCGCGGGACTGCGAGGTCGATGCCGTCGACTGCGGCCTGACGGCCGAACCTCTTGGTCAGCCCCCGGGTCTCGATCGCCAGCTCGGTCACTCCGCCGCCACGGCGCGCAACCGTTCCACGGTGACCGCCCCCGCGAGCACCCGGCCGTCATCGGTCATCAGTACGCTCAGCAGCGACGTCGTGAGAGCGCGCCCGCCCGGCACCTCGGTCGTCACCTGCATGAGCAGCGCGTCCTGCAGAGCGCTCTGGCTCTCCGCGCCCGCCGGAACCTCGATCACGGTGTCCCAGCCGGACCCGTGCACGGCAGGCTCGGCGGCAGGTCCCGCCAGGGCGCCGTCGGAGGCCGTCGACGTCTCGTCCTGCGCGGCGTCGTCGGGAGCCATTTCCTCGTGGTTCGCTCCTTCGACGAAGGGCTCCTCGATCGTCGCTCCGGGCGGCGGCGTGAACTCGAAACGCGCCGGGTCGGGAGTGTCAAGCGTCAGGGACGTGAAGGCCATTGACCAGGCCGGCGAGTCCTGCCCGCGCGCCCGGACGACGACGCTCAGCGGCATGCCCGTCTCGGCGTCAGCGGCGATCGAGATGGATCCGACGAGGGTCTCGGTACTCAGGGGCGTCAGGACGAGGGAGTAGGCCGAGCGTCCCGCGACTGCCGTGTCAGCGCCGACCGTGACCTGCGTGCTCGACCCGAGCGAGGCGAGCACGTCCTCGGCGATCTCGACCGGCGTCGCATCACGTCCGAAGGCGAGGCCCGACGAGGACGCATCCTCGTCCGCGCCGGCTCCCGGGGCCTTCCCTCCGGTGAGCTCCTCGAGGAATCCTTCAGGCAGCCTGTCGAGGAGATCGCGAGGGAGGTCGTCGGGGAAGTCGCTGGTCGGCATCTCCGTCGGGACAACCACGCGAGTCGCCGCGTTCTCGGCGGAGTCGTAGAACCACACGTCGTCGTCGGTGACGACGAGATCACGCTCGCCGAGCCGGTCGAGGACCTGGAGCCGGAGCCTGGGACGGTCGACGTAGACGCGCGCCGTGTGCGATGCGGTGAGCAGCTCGAGCGCCGAGGCGCTGCCGGTTCCGGGTGGGCCCATCTCTGCCGGAACCTGGGGGATCCCGAGATCAGCGGTCTGCTCTACCGTGCCGGAGAACGCCACGACGTCGTGCTCGGCGATGAGCGCGAGGATCTCGGCCGCGGACTTGTCAGGCAGGTCGTCGACGGCACCCGCCTGAGATCCGAGGGCGACCGAGCCGGTTGCGATCACCGCAGCGACGGTCACGGCTGGAAGCCAACGTGCAACGCGCTTGCTCACCATTGCTCAACGCTCCTGCCGTGCCCGACGTTCCTGGAACGTCCGACGCTCGTGACGTGCGGGGTGCCCGTGCGCAGGCCCGCCGACGTCGTCCTCATCGCACGACAGTACGTCGCAGCAGTGCGGGACTGCCACCAGCGGGCGGCCCGCCAGGCCTCGGAGCACGAGCGCCCCAGAGGCCTCCGGCACGAAAGCGTGAAGTCGACGTTCCAGGCCGCTACCGTGAAGTGCATCGTCCACCCCCCAAGCGGGCACGCACGGCCCCGCCGACGTGCCCCACCACCGCCGGGCGAACCAGGTGTCGGGCGGTCGCAGCGACGCGACCCCCGGCCAAGCCCTGAGCGGACGGCGGCGGCGGCCTGGGCCGGCGGGCGCGGAGGCGTTGACCCGTCGACAAGGAGGTCGGGATGGTCAGCTGGACGGACGGTGAGCAGGCGGGGGGCGCCGTCGCACGTGATACCTGCTCGGCGGCCGTCTCGGCCATCGTGCGCGACGTCGCGCCGTCGGTGGCAGCCCTCGTGGCCCTCAACCGCGCGGGCGAAGGCGCCCGGTCGCTCGGATCCGGCTCGGCCGTCGTGCTCGACAACGGGATACTCCTGACGAACGCGCACGTCGTCGGCCTTGCTCAGGCATGCATCGCGTGGTTTACCGACGGCACTCAGGCCGGCTGCGCCGTCGTCGGGGTGGATCGTCGCACCGATCTCGCTGCCTTGCGGACCGATGCCCCGACGCCGCCCGCGGCGCGCTTCGGCGACGCGGACACCCTCGAGGTCGGTCAGCTCGTGGTCGCCCTGGGCAACGCGCTCGGCCTGGCCGGGTCGGTCACGACCGGCGTGGTCAGTGCCCTGGGCCGGTCCCGCCCGGCCCAGGGCGGACGGCACGTCCGCACCGTCGAGGACGTCATCCGGACCGACATCGCGCTCGACCCGGGCAACTCCGGCGGCGCGCTGGTGGACGCGACGTCGTGCGTCGTCGGCATCAACACCGCCGTGGCGGGCGTCGGCCTCGGTCTCGCGGTGCCGATCAACAGCGCGACGCGGCGCGTCGTCGAGGCTCTCCTGCACGAGGGGCGCGTGCGCCGGGCCTACCTCGGCCTGGCGGCCGCGCCCTCGCCCCTGCCGGCTGCCCTCGTGGCGAAGATGGGTCGGGAGCAGGGGATTCGGATCGTCCACGTCGAGACGCACAGCCCCGCGGCGCGGGCGGGGCTATGCGTCGGAGATCTCGTGGTCACGGTGGGAGACCGGCCTGTCGGGGACGTGCGGTCGCTGCAACGCTGCCTTGTCGGGCACCCTGTGGGCAGCCCGCTGGCGATCACGACGTACCGCAACGGCGCGATGGTCGATGTCATCGCGGTCCCGGTGGAGCTCGACGAAGGTTGAGCCGGACGGTGGCTGCCGGGCCTCGGCCGCCCGCAAGCCCGGGCAGGTCCGCTGTCCCGTGGTCGCATGACCGTACCGACGGGCGCTCGCGACGTCGACGGGCGGCTCCCGTCCTCGGGTCGGTGACGGCTGTGTGACGAGGCCGTGACGAGGCAGGCGCGATCCTTGCCAGGACTGCGCCCCATCGTCGCGCGCCCGAGGAGGACTCCCATGGCCGGCAAGGACTCGAGCAGGAAGAGCAACGACGTCGAGAGCGAGCAGGTCGCCAGGCAGTTCTGCGACGTCAAGCCGCGGACCGTCCCGGAACTCTCCCCGGAGCTCACGATCAACCGGCTCAGGGCTATCCGGGTCATGAGGTCCACGTGGGTCAACGGCACGTTGCTTCACTACTGGTTCGACGGCGGGCCGGAGCCTCAGCGACAGGCCGTCCGGAATGCCTTCCTGGAGTGGAAGGGGCTGGGGATCGGGCTCGAGTTCGTCGAGGTCATCGACCGTTCCGAGGCCGAGGTCCGGATCGCCTTCGACCAGGCGGACGGTTCGTGGTCCTACGTGGGCAGGGATGTTCTCGGGATCGGTGCGGACGAGGCCACGATGAACTTCGGCTGGGATCTGACGGACGACTACGGGCACTCCACGGCGCTGCACGAGATCGGCCACACCCTCGGGTTGCCGCACGAGCACCAGAATCCCTTCGCGGGGATCGTGTGGGACGAGCAGAAGGTCTACGACTTCTTCGGTGGCCCGCCGAACAGCTGGTCTCGGGACCAGACCTTCCGCAACGTGCTCCGCAAGCTCGACACCAGCGAGGTCGAGGGCTCCACGTGGGACCCGGACTCAGTGATGGAGTACTGGTTCCCGGCAGGCCTCATCACGAAGCCGGCCAAGTACCGGGCCGGTTTGAACCCGCCCGGTGGCCTCTCCGCTGTCGACCGAGAATGGGTCAAGCGTTGGTTCCCGCCTCTCGCGCCGACGATGCCGACCCTCGAGCCGTTCGTCTCGGCCCAGCTCGCCATCGAACCTGGCCAGCAGTCCGACTTCCTCGTGCAGCCTCCCGGGACACGCAAGTACACCGTGTCGACGTTCGGTGCGGCGGACACCGTCGTCGTCCTCTTCGAAGACGTCGACGGCGACCTGCGCTATGTCACTGGCGACGACGACAGCGGGACCGACCGCAACGCGCAGTTCACGGTGAAGCTCTTCAAGGGGCGGCGCTACGTGCTCCGGACCAGGCTCTACTGGGCAGGGCAGTCCGGCACGACCGCGCTGATGTACTGGTAGGGGGTCAGCTCGAAGGTCCGAGAGCGGCGCCTGCGTCGTCGGACGCCGTGCTCGCGTCCTTGAGTTCGACGAAGATGACGTGCGTGGGGGAGTCGCCGATGTTCTCGCCGTGGTGGCGCTGAGCGGGCAGCCAGGACGCTCGGCCGACCTCGAGCCTGAGGTCGCGTTCAGCCCCCCCGGACACGAGGCGGCGGCTGAACGCGCTCAGGGTGATCATCACGCTGTCGGGGTGCTCGTGGGGTTCGGTCCGGTCTCCAGGCGCGTCGTTGTACTCCAGGACCCGGACCCGGTCGTTCTCGAACACGACTCGGTAGTGCTCGGGGTTGATGACCACCGGATCGCTGCTCATGGCTAAGGGTGCGCCCTCGTGCCCCCGTCCGCCGATCGAACAGGGGACGAAGGTTGGCGCGCTCACGTGGGCTCCGTGACCCGTGTACTCCTTTCGAGGTCTGCGCGGCCCCGGCACTGGCTTGTCACGTGCTGTGCCGCGCAAACAATGGGTTCCTTCGATCCGTTTGCGAGCGGTGGCGGTCGCGTCCGCTTCTTCTGTGAATCTAATGCGTGCTAAACTCGTGACTCGACATCAGATTCTTTGGCCGACCCGGGAGTCCAGGAGGTTGCGCGTGAATGCCGCTGTGCACCTTCTGATCAGCTACTGGGTGAAGCACCGGCTCATGCGGAACAAAGAGCGGGGCGCCTCCGCCGTGGAATACACGATCCTCGCGGCGGGGATCGCACTCGTCATCATCGTCGCAGTCGGCGCTCTCGGTGGACGTGTCGTCGAGCTCATCCAGCCGGTCGTGGCCGCCCTCAGCGACTGACCTTGCTCGGACGCCGCCTGCGTCGCGCACGGCGCTGGAGTCGATCGATGCGCCCCGGACCCCGCGCCGGCTGCTCCCGAAGCGCGTGGCATGCCTAGCCGAGTTCAGCGGGCCGCGGCTCGTGGGCAGGCCACGAGCTGCGCCGAGTGGCGTAAATGTCCGACCGACCGAGCCGCCGTTCTGGCGGTCTCAGTCGAACGCGTCCGGCGCCGTCCCGCGGATCTTCGCCTCGAGCTCCGCCCTGCGCCACGGCACGACGCCGTCCACCTCGGCCGCGAGCGCGAAGCTGAGCACCGTTCGGACGATGACGAGCAAGCCCAGGATGGCCACGCTCTCGAGGGTCGTCTCGACGGCAACCGTGCGGACGACGTCGGCCGCGACGAGCACTTCCAGGCCGAGTAGCAGAACCCGGCCCAGGCCGCGGCGCAGCTGACCGTAGGCGGGTTGCTTCGCGATGGTGCTGCGGACGGCACGCACTCCCTGAGCGAGGCCGCCGAAAGCCAGGATGGCGACGCCGATCACCTCGAAGAGGACGGCGATCAGCTCGAGGACCGGCGTGAGGGACCCCTCCCCACCGGTGAGCCCCTCCACGAAGCTGGTGAACCCGACCACGGCCGGTCTCCTTCCGTGTGGTCACGCACAGTTCTGGCGCCAGCGTCGCACGGATGACCGGCGGGGATGTGTGGAAGCGGGAGGTATCGGGGTGCGGGAGACGGGGCTCAGTGCCCGCTGCCGAGATGACCGCCGAGCCGGCCGAGGCGTTCCAGGCTGTCGTCGTTGAGTCCGACGACTTCCACATTCTTGCGCTTGGCGTGG
>JAHECE010000104.1 GCA_024641895.1 Actinomycetales bacterium | reverse complement strand
TCCCGTCCGGCATCAGGGAGCGAGCACCTCATCTCGCACGCCTACGACAAGGTGGCCGAACGACCACGTCAGCACGGCCTGCAGGTCGGGGTCGCCACGCTGGGCACCATGTGGCTCCAGGAGAACCCCCAGCTACCCACCGTGCTTCGGTTCTACGAAGAGACGGGCTTCACCGCCCACCTGTCGGAGCGCCCGCTCGACCGAGCCACGTTCGTGCGGGCGATCGGCGAGGCGACGGCGATCCGCCCGGGCTACCACACCGTGCTGAGCGGGCCCGAGGCAGTCGAGCGCCTGCAGGAGTACGTCTCCGACGACCCCTTCTGGGACGCCTACCTGACGCCCGCTTGAGGGCTCCCGGGGCGTCGCGCGCGTCATCCGCCTCGAGCGGCGTCACAATGCACCCGTCCCAGCACGCCCGCGCGACGCCAGGAGGGGTTTGCCGATGCGGTACCTCGCCGGTCTGCTGCTCCTCGGTCACGCCTTCGTCCACCTGGCCATCTGGCTGCCGCCCTACGACCCCCGGCGGCACGCGTTCGACGCCAAGCGGTCCCAGCTGCTCATCAACGCCCAGGTGGACGAGCGCGGGTCCCGGCGGGCCGCAGCCGTCGCCGCGATCCTCGTGGCCGCCTTCTTCGTCCTCGGCGGCTTCGCGACGATCCGGGGCTCGAGCTGGGCGAACGACATCACCGCCGGCGCGGCCGTCATGTCGATGCTCCTCGCCGCGCTGTACTTCCATCCCTGGCTCTCCGTGCTGATCGTCGCGGACCTGGCGATCCTCGTCGTCGTCTTCTGAGCACAGCGCCCGGCCCCGAGCACACCACTCCCATACCCCCTGGGGTATGGTGGTGGGTGAGTCACCGGCTTACGCACCCTGAGGAGCAGCCATGCAGCTCGAACCGGAGAAGATGACCGCCGTCGTCAACCGCCTGCGACGCGCGCAAGGGCAGCTCGGCGGGGTTCTGCGCATGCTCGAGGCGGGCACCGACTGCGCGGATGTCGTCACGCAGCTTGCCGCTGCCTCCAAGGCGATCGATCGCGCCGGCTTCGCGATCATCGCCTCCGGCCTCGAGCAGTGCGCGGTTCAGGGCGAGGAGTCCGCCGGGATCGACAAGGCCAGGCTCGAAAAGCTCTTCCTCTCCCTGGCCTGAACGGCGCAGGACGCATGGACGCGACCCACTGGGACGCCCGGTACGCGGCCTCGAGTGCACTCTGGCCGACCGATCCGAATGTCTGGGTCCGCGAGGCGACGCAGAGCCTCCCACCCGGCCGCGCCCTCGACGTCGCGGCGGGCGAGGGCCGTCATGCCATCTGGCTCGCCTCCCGCGGCTGGCTGGTGGACGCCGTCGACTTCTCGCGGCAAGGCCTGGACAAGGGGCGCGAGGCCGCGCGGGCGCGTGGCGTGGCGGATCGCATCACCTGGATCGAGAGCGACGTCGTCGAGACCGCCCCGAGCGCCGACGCCTACGACCTCGTCGTCGTCGCCTACCTCCAGCTACCAGCCAGGCAGCTCGGGTCGGCGCTGCGCTCGGCCACCGCCGCCGTGCGCCCCGGTGGCACGCTCGTGGTGGTCGGGCACGACGCAGCGAACCTGACCGGCGGCGTCGGCGGACCGCAGGACTTTCGCGTGCTGTACGGCCCGCACGACATCGTCGCGCACCTGTTCGGCACCGGACTGGTCGTCGAGCGGGCCGAGACGGCTCGCCGACCGGTTCCCGGCGTGGAGCGGCCGGCCCTGGACGCCGTCGTCGTGGCCCGTCGTCCACCCTCCGGCTGACCGGCGGCTCACCGAGGGACGAAGGACCCGCTCCGGATATACCCCCGGGGGTATAGTGGTACGCAGTGCACGACATGCCCACCACCTTCGGAGGACCCTGTGAAGATCGTCATCGTCGGCGGAGTCGCCGGCGGCATGAGCGCCGCTGCCCGAGCCCGCCGCCTGTCCGAGGACGCCGAGATCGTCGTCGTCGAGAAGGACGACTACGTCTCCTTCGCCAACTGCGGCCTGCCGTACCACGTGGGAGACGAGATCCCCAACCGCGCCGACCTCCTGGTCCAGACGCCGCAGAGCCTGCGGGCCGCGCTCGCGATCGACGTCCGGACCGCCACCGAGGCGATCGCCATCGACCGGGAGAACCGCTCGGTGCGCATGCGCAACGGCCACGGCGAGTACGACCTCGACTACGACGCCCTCGTGCTGGCGCCCGGCGCCCGGGCGATCCGCCCGCCGATCCCCGGCCTCGACTCCCCGCTCGTGCAGACCCTGCGCACGGTGCCCGACGCGGATTCCGTCCGAGCGCTGGTCGAGGGCGGAGCCAAGCGCGCCGTCGTCCTCGGCGGCGGCTACATCGGGCTCGAGGCCGCCGAGGCGCTGAGGCTCCGGGGCCTGGAGGTCGCCCTGGTCGACCTCGCGCCGCACGTGCTCCCGCCGCTGGAGGACGAGCTCGCATCGCTGCTGCACGCCGAGCTCGAGGCGAACGGCGTGGCCGTGCACACGGGTGTCGGCGCCACCGCCATCGAGCAGCCCCTCCCCGAGATGGAGGACTCCCCCGCCGGTACCACGACCTACGTCGAGGTCGTGCTGAGCGACGGCACCCGGCTGCCGGCCGACGTCGTGCTCCTCTCCGTCGGCGTCCGGCCCGCCTCCTCGCTGGCCGCAGACGCCGGCTTGGAGCTCGGCACGAACGGCGCCATCCGCGTGGACGCGGACCTGCGCACCTCGGACCCCGCCATCTGGGCGGTCGGCGACGCCGTCGAGGTCGTGCACGGCGTGACGGGCCAGCTAGGCCCGATCCCGCTCGCGGGCCCCGCCAACAGGCAAGGGCGTCGAGCCGCGGACGCCATCTTCGGCCACCGCCGCGGGGCCGAGGGCGCCGCCGCCGCGAGCCCGCCCGCCGTGCTGGGCACGGCCATCGTCAGAGTGTTCGGGCTGACCGCCGGCATGACCGGCGCGAACCGGAGCGCGCTGACCCGCGCCGGGATCGAGCACCATGTCATCCACGTGCACCCGAACCACCACGCCGGTTACTTCCCCGGCGCCCGCCAGATGCACCTCGTCCTCAACATCGGCACCGACGGCCGCGTCCTCGGGGCGCAGGCGGTCGGCACCGACGGCGTCGACAAGAGGATCGACGTGCTGGCCACGGCGATCCGTGCAGGGTTCGACGTCGACGACCTCGCCGAGCTGGAGCTCGCCTACGCACCGCCCTACGGCTCGGCGAAGGACGCCGTGAACATGGCCGCCTTCGTCGCCCAGAACGTCCTCGATGGAACGGTTCGTCTCTGGTACCCGTGGCAGCTCGACGAGGCCATGGAGAGCGCGCTCATCCTCGACGTCCGCTCGCCAGGCGAGTACTCCAGGGGGCACCTGCCCGGAGCGCTCAACGTGCCGCACACCAAGGTCCGCGAGCGGATCGAGGAGATCCGCTCCGCCGCAGACGGCCGGCCCGTGCGGGTGCACTGCGCGAGCGGCTTCCGCTCGTACCTCGCCCACCGCGTGCTCGCGGCGGCGGGCTTCGACTCGGCGAACCTGTCGGGAGGCATGCTCACCCTGCGGGCCGCGCTCCCCGAGCTGGTCCTGACCGACGGAGTCACCAGCCAGGCCGGGTGAGCTAGGCCTGCAGGGGCGGCGCCCCCACGCCGACGTGGCGGACCTGGAGCAGCCGGTGGTGCAACGCGAGCACCGCCGGCGCTCCGGGTACCCGTCGAGCAGCGGACGCTCGGCGACGCCAGGTCAGCTCGCCACCTCGGACAGCCCGCGCTGCCAGCCCCTCACTCCGGCAGGCTGGCCAGCACGAGGTCGACCTCAGTGACCGCGTCGCGGTGCAGCGCCCGGCTCACGACGGCGCGCAGCACCCAGCTCAGCTCGAAGTACGGCGTGGCGACCGACGGCGCCGGGACCGACGGAGGTACCACGAGCTCGAACGGGAACGTCAGTGCCGCCAACGAGTCCGTGACCTCGACCCCGGCCGCCAGCTCGACGCTCCCGACGACGGACTCCTCGTCCTTGCGTGGGTCCGGAGCCGCGCGTCCGGGCCGTCCCCCGTGGCCCACGCCGGGGGCGTGGCCACGCAGGACCTGCTCTCGTAGCACGAGCTCGAGGCGAACCGTCCGGATGAGGCCGGGGTGCAGCGGCCGGACGCCGAGGCTGCCGCTGAGCCGAGTGCCGGGAGCGACGCGGCGCGAGGCCAGGCCGTCGATCGTGACGATCGCATGACCGGCGCTCTGGGCTCGAGGTGGCGCGCCTGCGACGGGTTCCAGGGCATGCGCCAGCGTCAGGACCTGGATCTTCTCGACCGCCTGAGCCGGCGGCTCACCGTCGACGGCAAGGCGGGTACGCAGCGCCCAGTCCACCGAGACCAACGTCGTGTCGGCGGAAGCCGGCCCGTCTGCCGGAACCACCAAGAGCGCTTCGACGTCGTAGCCCGCGTCGCCGCCGCCGTCATCGGAGGCTTCCGCGAGCGATGATGCCGGCAGATCCTGCCGCGCCACGACGATCGCCGTCCTGGACAGCGCCAGGTGGGTGCCACCGCCGTCGCGGGGCTCCCGGTAGCGGACCGAGATGGTGCGCAGCAGCTCGACCTCTCCGCGAACGGTCGTCCCGGTCGGTACCTCGGCCTGCACGCGTGCCACGATCACCGAGCCCTCGACAACCGCGCGAGGTGCGGCCAGCGCCACCGCCGCCGCCTTTTGCGGAAGCTCCGTCACGGATATCCCCCTCACGGCTGCTCGACCTGCTCCCAGGATCGCCGAGGATCGGCGAGGGCGCGTGGGACCAACTGCCCGCAGGGCCGCGGGCGGGCTGGTCCGCGGTGGTGGCGGGCGGGCTAACCTCGCCGCGTGCCGCCGAGGACCTCGACGTCCACCGTCGTCGATCGGGAACGTCTGCGCTCCACGACCGCGCGGAGCACCCACCTGAGGCTGAACTCGGCTCGCGCCAAGGTCGGAGCGGGCAGGGGATCGGGCGCGTCGAGCGCGAACGACCAGCGCCGAGCCGGCCGCCCCGCCGAAACGCGCTCCGCCTCGGCGAGCACCTGCCGGGCGACGACGGTCTCGGCGACGTTGGGGACCGCCTCGGGGTTGCGGGCCGGGTCGTCCACGAGCCAGGGTCCGTGCGGCACCGTCTGGACCAGGACCAGCTCGACGCGAACCTCCTTGACGTCACCCGACCTGGCGGGCACCAGGGCAAGGTCGCCCCGTAGCCGCCCGCCGGGGCCGATGCGCCTGGTCTCGAGGTTCTCGAAGGTGACGGCGTCGGCCCGTCGCCCGCCCGCGACCGCCTCGGGCGCGCCCAGCCCCGCTCCGTGCCCCTCGCCGACCACGAGCACCGGGACCGGTTCGGCGTCCGCGTACTCCGTCCCGTCGTACCGGACGCGCGCCGCGACGATCCATCGCAGGAGCACGAGGGCACTTTCCACGGTTGCCGGGCCCTGCGGGGGGACCGCGAGCAGAACCTGCTGCTCCACCGACTCCCCCTCCCGCAGCAGGGTGGGACCGGGCAACGGCTGCTCGGCGACCTCCTCAGCCCTCTTCGCCGTCTTGCCGTACGTTGCGCCGAAGAACCCCTCGAGGTAGCGGTACGCCAGCATGTGGCCGAGAGTGACGACACCGCCCTGCAGGAGGACGTCGCGCGCCGCGACGGTGCGGACGACGACCAGGACCACACCCCCGGCTGCCACCACCGGCTCGGCCTCGACCGTCACGGCGACGCCGCGCGCTGCCCCGGGAGCGAGGTCAGGACGCCCTTGCGCAGGTGGCACGCCCACGATCAGCCGCGAAGACGCCCGTAGCGGGCCCCGAGGGTGCGCAACGAGTCGGCCAGCTCGTCGCTGAGCGCACCGACCGGCATGCGCCAAGACCAGTTGCCGGAGGTTGCCGAAGGGTCGTTCATCCGGGCTCGGTCTCCGAGCACGAGCAGGTCCTGCATCGGGATGAGGGCGACGTCGGCCCGGGACCCGAGGACTGCCTCGATGAAGGACCACACGATCCCGCCGATGTCGCCGGTCGGGGAGAACTGGTAGTAGAGGGCCACCTCTTCCCGTGTCGCGGGGTCGAGCCGGTCCCACCACCCGATGAGGGTGGGGCCCTCGCTGGTGCCCGTGGAGGCGATGCACGAGGTCGGGTACGTGTGCGGCAGGTGCGGGTTGGCGTCGGTTCCGTCGAAGCCGAGCTGAACGATCCGCATCCCGAGCAGCTTGTTGTCGTCGCGGAGCCGGTAGACGTCCTCACCAAGCGCGCCGAGGTCCTCCACGACGAACGGGAGTCCAGGAAAATTCCGGGTGAGGACGTCGAAGAGCGCTTGGCCAGGCCCCGGCACCCAGTGGCCGCCACCGGAGTCCGTCGCACCGGCCGGAACTTCCCAGGAGGCCGAGATCGCCCGGAAGTGATTGATCCGGACGACGTCCATGAGGTCCGCGCCGCGGCGCAGCCGCTCGACCCACCAGCGGTAGTCGTCCTTGGCCATGACGTCCCAGCGGTAGACCGGCCTGCCCGTGAGCTGCCCGGTCTCACCGACCTGACCCGGCGGCTCGCCGGACTGCGCGGTGAGGCGGCCGGCCTCGTCGAGCCGGAACTGGTCCTGGTGCGACCAGACGTCGGCGGAGTCGTGGTTGACGTGGAACGGGAGCTCACCGAGCACCTTGATGCCTCGGGAGCCTGCGTAGGCCCTGAGCTCGGACCACTGCCGGTCTGCGAAGTAGAAGAGCGCTTCCCAGACGTCTATCCGCTCCTCGAGCTCGGCGTACGAGGCCCGCACCGCATGCGGCTCACGTGAGCGCACCGGCTCGGGCCACTCCCACCAGGGCGCACCCCCGTGCACGTCCTTGAGCGCGCAGAAGTGCGCCGCGTCGGCAAGCCAGGCCTCTCGGGCGCGGAACCTGGAGAAGTCGTCGCGCCACTCGTGGAGCGGGCTCGAGAGGAAGGTCTCGGCAGCCACCAGCAGCAGCGGCCGCTTCGTCGCGACGAGCTCGGCGTACGGCACGCGGAAGTCCACGGCATCCGGGCGTAGTCCGGTCCCGGGGAGCAGGCACGCTTGGCGCAAGACCCGCACGTCGATGAGCCACGGGTTGGAGGCGAACGCGGAGTAGCTGAAGTACGGCGAGTCGTCCCGCCCGTTGGGGGTCAGCGGCAGGATCTGCCAGATGCCTGCGCCAGAACGCGCGAGCCAGTCGACGAAGTCGTAGGCCTCCTTGCCGAACGTCCCGATGTCGTCGGGTCCCGCGAGGCTCGACGGGTGCAGGAACACGCCGAACACGCGATCCTCGAACGGCGACGTCATCTTTCAATCCTGGCAGCGAGACAACACGATGACGAGTCCTTCGATACGGGCGGGAACGCGAAAACCCGCGCGCGTTCCGCAAGGACCGCGCGCACTCCGCAAACCGCGCCACCCCGCGCAGGTCCGCCGCCGTGCGGCTCGGGCTGCGGTTCACCGGGCCTCAGCGCGCGAGGCGCTCGACCACCCCGCCGTAGAGCGCCGGGAAGGCCGCGGCGACCGGGACGATCGCCCGCCGCACCGGCGACGTGGCTGCGGCCACGAGCGCACCGGTCAACAGCCGGAAGTCCCGGGTCGACGTCGCCCACGCCCGCTCGTAGTCGGCGGGACGCCCTGCCAGGACGCAGGCGACCGCCGCCTCGGCCTGGGCCAGCCCCACCCGGATGCCCTCACCGGTGAGGGCATCAACGTAGCCCGAGGCGTCTCCGACGAGCAGGACCCGCCCGTCGACCCGACGAGAGGTTCGCTGGCGCAACGGACCGGCGCCCCGGACGGGCGCGTCCGGGACTGCTGCGCGCAGGCGATGCGCGAGCTCAGGCAGGTCTGCCAGCTGCGCCGCCACGTCCATCCCTCGGGGTCCGAGCAGGGCGATCCCCACCAGGTCGGGCGCCACGGGCGTCACGTATGCCTCGACCTCGCGGCCCCAGTGGACCTCGACGAGATCACCCCAGGGCGGGAGCCGGAGGTGCTGCCGGAGGCCGTAGCGACGCCCGTCGGTGTCCGCGCGACGGGCGCGCACTCTGCCACCGGGTCCGTCGTCGCGCCGGACCACCGCTGGCGCGGAGCCGCGCGACCGGGTCGCGCGCTCAGCGCCGATGAGACGACGGACCGTCGAGTGCAGCCCGTCGCAGCCGAAGAGCCACGAGGCGCGAAGCCCGGCGGCGGACACCCCTTCTGCGTCCTGCGTCAGGTCGCTGACTCTGCCGCGCACGACCTCCACGCCGAGCTCCGCGGCCCGGTTCGCCAGAGCCGCGTGCAGGACTGTCCGGCGGACACCGAGTCCCGTCCGCCGGCGGAACCGGTGCTCGGCGCGGCGACCGTTGTCGACATAGGCGATCCCGGCCAGCGGGTGACCCGTGGGATGCACGCCGAGGCGGTCGAGGGCGGCGACGGCGCCGGGCATCAGTCCCTCGCCGCAGGCCTTGTCGATCGGCCCCGGCCGGGGCTCGAGCACGACCGCACTCAGGCCGGCGAGACGGGCCTCGATGGCCACGGCAAGGCCGACCGGCCCTCCGCCTGCGACGAGGACGTCGATGTCGCGGTTCACCGCGACGCGGCTCACGCCGCGCCCGCTGTCGCCTCCGCGAGCGCCCGTTCCTCGGCCGGGATCCTGAAGCGGAGCAGGAGAACGGCGTTCAGCAGCGTGAAGGTCAGCGCGGTGACCCAGGCGGTGTGCACGAGCGGTAGCGCGAGTCCCTCGACCACGACCGCGACGTAGTTGGGGTGCCGCAGCCACCGGTAGGGGCCCTTGTCCACGAGGGGCAGGCCGGGCACGGCGATGACACGGGTGTTCCACCGGGATCCCAGGGTGCCGATGCACCACCACCGCAGCACCTGACTGGCCAGCGCGAGCACCAGGGCGGGGATGCCGATCCAGGGCAGGAAGGGCCGGTCGGCGACCGCGACCTCCAGCACACACGCGACA
>JAHECE010000318.1 GCA_024641895.1 Actinomycetales bacterium | reverse complement strand
GAACGGGACGGTCGGCTCACCGGTCTCGTCCCGGAAACCGGCGACCTCGTACGGGCGACCGTCCCAGCGCGGGTCGAGGAATGCCCCGCCGTGCCCGTCGGGGGTCCAGTAGCGGTCCGGACGGTAGGCGAAGACGTCCCCGGTGTGGTTGAGGATGACGTCGAGCACCACGTACATGCCGTGCTCGTGCGCGACCCGGACGAGCGTCTTGAGGTCCTCCGTCGTACCGAAGTGCGGGTCCACCTCGAGGAAGTTCTGGATCCCGTAGCCGTGGTACGACTCAGCACCGGGCACCTGCCGCAGCAGCGGGCTCACCCACAGCGCCGTGACCCCGAGCCGCTCGAGATAGCCGATCTTGCTCGTCAGGCCGGCGAGCGACCCCCCTATCCACCGCGCCCCGGACGCCCGCCAGGCTGCGGCCGCCTCCGGCGTCCCGACGGCGTTCCCGCGGTCAGCCGCAGTCAGCCGCGGCGTGCTGCCCGTGACCAGGCCTCCGTCGACACCCCGGTAACCGTCCTCGCGGCCGTCGGAGAACCTGTCGACCAGCATGAAGTAGAGAACCTGGTCCTCCCAGGCCGCCGGCGACGGATGGTGCGGTCCTCTGGTAAGCCTCGGCCAGTCGATGTCGTCCAGACGACGTGGACCCATGGGCGTTCCCTCCCGCTCGTCATCCGGCCCCGCGGGCCGGCCTCAGGGGGGCCTGGGCCCGAACGATCGCCACAGCTCTCCCCGCCGCACGACGGTAGCGCCAGGGGCGCGGCCCCGCACCGGGCGCTCGCGCCCCGGCGAGACCTCATCCGCTGCTGGTCCTGCGCCAAGCAGACGCCCGTGCGAGCGCCGCAAGCGCACCCCCGGCGGAAAGGGTGCCGCCGACGGGTCGACCGCTCCGGAGGACTGCGGGCGACCGAGACGGCAGGTCTCGCCCGGGCCGAGTTGCCGTTCCTGATCAGATCGCCCACAGAGCAGAGGCGCGCTGGCGGCCGGCCGGACGAGACGCTCGACCATGGCGCCCGCTCGGCCAGGCTCGGGCGCACGACAGGTCCACAGCGGGCACCCTCAATGCAGGAGGATCTTGAGGAGCACGGCCAGCAGACCAAAGGCCGCCGCCGAACCGACCTCAACCGCGAGCCGCCAGCCGACCACTCCAGCACGTCGGGCGGCCACGTATCCTGTCGACGCGAGTAGTGCGACCGAGAACCACACCGTGACCCAGGCTGCGGTGGCGTGCTCGAGGCCCACCAGCCCGCAGACCAGGAAGACGGCGGCCGCTGGAAGACCACCCAGGAGCAGCGGGGACTCCCTGCGCAGCGCATGCCGCACCAATCCGGCGAACCCGCGGTCAGGAGCGATCACCCGCTCCGCGACCACGAAGACGTAGGCGTGCGTGAGCCAGTACACGATCAGCGCACCGACGATCGCTACGAGCAGCGTGCCGAAGTCGTCGTCGTTCGAAGCGCCGATGGCCACCACCAGCGCCGCGACGACCGCGCCATACACGAGCAGTGCCAGGCCTTCGCCCGACACCTTCGAGGCAATCGCGTCCGCCGGGTCCTCGTTCACTGCAACCTCCACGACGTATCCGCGGTCCCGAGTCACCACGTCCGGGCTCCCGCGCCGGCCCGACCAACGCACAGCCGCGAGTACCGACCCTACGCGCCTTCAAGGCCCCAGAGCCCGGGAGCCTCGCACTTCCCGAGCCGACTGACGCCCGGCAATGGCACGCACTTTCTCCCAGCCGCCACCACGCGCGACTCCGTCGTGGCAGCCTCGTGGGAGCGCCCAGGGGGGCGGAGCCGATCTGGGGGGAGCAAGCCGACACATGGCACAGCGCATCAAGGACTACGCCCTGCTGGGAGATCTGCACACTGCCGCGCTCGTCGGCCGGGACGGATCCGTGGACTGGCTCTGCCTTCCACGGTTCGACTCCCCCGCGTGCTTCGCGGCGCTGCTGGGCGACGCCGACGCAGGTCGCTGGCAGATCGCCCCCGTCGCGGGTGGCACCTGCACCAGCCGGCGCTACCGGCCCGACACCCTCATCCTCGAGACCGAGTGGCAGACGTCCTAGGGAACGGTCCGGGTCATCGACGCCATGCCGCCCCGCGGGGATTCCCTTGACCTCGTCAGGGTGGTCGAAGGAGTCAGCGGACGAGTCGCGATGAGCACGGACCTGCGCCTGCGGTTCGACTACGGGCACGTGCTGCCATGGGTCTCTCAGGCCGGCGGCCGCCTGTTCGCCGTGACCGGGCCTGACGCCGTCGTGATCGACACCCCGATCTCCCTTGACGCCTCCTGCGGCACCGTGACGGCCGAGTTCGACGTCGCCGCGGGAGACCGGGTGCCGTTCGTGATGACCTATCGCGCTTCCCATCTCGCGGTCGCCGACCCACGCGACGCGGACCGAGCACTGCGGGACACGCAGGAGTTCTGGCTGGACTGGATCGCGCACACCACGTACTACGGCGCGTGGTCCCCGACTGTGCGGAGATCGCTGATCACCCTCACGGC
>JAHECE010000103.1 GCA_024641895.1 Actinomycetales bacterium | reverse complement strand
GTACTCGTCGTAGGCGGTCAAGGACCAGAACCCCTGGACAGGTGGGAGCTGCCCCGCCGGGAACGTGATGGTGTACCGATGAGCGCCGTGCAGGGGGTTCCCGTCGATGTCGTGGTCTGCCGCCACGTACAGCGCGTCCTCGGGGATGTTCACGAAGATGTAGGACTTGGCGACACCGGTCCGCGCGAAGTAGTCGGTTCCGAAGCGAGCGCCCTTGGGCTCGCCCCACCAGCCGTTGCCATAGGGCTCCCCGACGTGGCTGAAGGCGAACAGATCGTCGACGATCTCCTTGTCTGCCGAGGCGGCCGAGGCTCGAAGGATGTCGGCGATGTCGTCATCGTCGGAGGCCCAGGAGATCAGCTGCCGCGCTGTGTCGTAGATCGCCTGCTCGCCGGGCAGGGGATGGGACTCGTCGAGTACCGTCGGCAAGATGTCCCAGAACGTCTCGGGGTTCACCCAGCGGATCTCCGTGGCCCCACCGGCGCCGGCCGCGAATGATGGGGAGCTCTTCCAGTCCCGGACGGTGAAGTCCCCGGTGAACTCGGCAACGGGATAGGCATCGATCTGATTCAGCACGTCTTGGACGGCGATCCGGTCCTGCGCGGTGTCGTCCATGAAGACTCGCGGAAACATCGCGGCAAGCGTGGTGGGTGAGTGCAGGACCTCGACGATACCCGCAGGCGCTTCCGCGGCCCAGTCTGGGCCGACCACGAGGTAGTGGCCCGGCTTGGCGTCGGTCCGAGTACCCGGAGATGCGAAGGTGTCGGTCCGCTGGTCGACCATCTCGAAGACATGGAACCGCGAGCCGAAGTCGGGAATCTGCACGACCACGGCGTTGTCGCCGGAGAGGTCCATCCACATCTGGCCGTACACGACGTCCTGGTTGGGACACACGACGAATCGCTGGGCCGGCGCCATGTAGTCGGTCAGCATGCTCAGTCGATTGACCGGCGCGACCGGAAGGATGTCTCCGCGCCGCCCTGGTTCCGGAGCGCTCGTCACCAGCGCCCGGCGGCTGTGCGTGTTCACCAGCGGATACGCCCACACGTACAAGAACGTCGCAATCGACCGTGCGAACGCCGGGCGGGATCCCTCTGCCCGGGTAGAACCGCTGCTCGAGCTCACTCGTACCTCCCAACGCCTCAGGCCAGGGACCCGTCCGAGCCTTCGTCAGGGTCTGGCCAGGATCTCTTGGTCGACGCGGTGCCGCCGACACGCACGACACGGTAGTCGGTCTGACTTCACGCTCGTGCTCGACGCAGCCGGTGCGCGCGAGCCGAGCCGGGGCGAGGCGGCGTCCGGGCTCGAGCCGCGGTCCCGGACCCGACCGCCCGCGGAGACGGCGGCGACGTACCCCTGTCGCGTCGGGAATCGACGGGACCTCGGGACAGGCCGGCTCGGTCGTCGCCGATCGGCCGGTCGCCGATCGGCCTCGTCGCCGCGCCGGAGCGCGGCATCGCGAACGGACGGTGCATCCCGGCAATGCGGTGACAGGATGCCTAGGTGAATGCTGGCGACGCCGAGGGCCGGCGAGCATCTGAGAATCGACCGCGCCGACCTGTCGTGCCGCCGGAGCCCTTGGGCGCTGACACGCTGACCTCGATGCGCGCAGTCAGGCACGGCAAGGGTGGCGCCCTGGCGCTCAGCGCCCTCGGGGTTGTGTTCGGGGACATCGGGACCAGCCCGCTGTACGCGATGCAGACGGTCTTCAGCATCGAGCACAACACCGTCAAGCCGACGCCCGTCGACGTGTTCGGGGTCATCTCGATGGTGCTGTGGTCGATCACCATCGTCGTCTCCGCGAAGTACGTCGCCCTGGCCATGCGAGCCGACAACGACGGCGAGGGAGGCATCCTGGCCCTTGTCGCGCTCCTGCGCGAGAAGCTCACGCGCCGGCGGACCCTGGCCACCGCGATGTTCCTGGGCATGATCGGTGCCGCGCTGTTCTACGGCGACAGCGTCATCACGCCGGCGATCTCGGTCATGTCGGCGATGGAGGGCCTGGCCGTGGTCGACCCCGGCCTCGAAGAGCTCGTGCTGCCGGTCTCGGTGGCGATCCTCACTGCGCTGTTCGCCATCCAACGGTGGGGCACCGAGGCGGTGGGGCGGGCCTTCGGTCCCGTGATGGCCCTGTGGTTCGGGGTGCTGGCGCTCCTGGGCGTGCCGCACATCGTCGACAACCCCGAGATCCTCAAGGCGGTCTCACCGACGTACGCCGTGGCGTTCGTCGTCGGGCACCCGCTGGTCGCGTTCGTCGCGATGGGCGCCGTCGTCCTGACCATCACCGGCGCCGAGGCGCTGTACGCGGACATGGGCCACTTCGGAGCCAAGGCGATCCGCCGATCCTGGTACTTCGTCGTGTTCCCCGCGCTGGCGATCAACTACTTCGGACAGGGCGCTCTCATCCTGAGCGACCCGAGCACGATCACCAACCCGTTCTTCCGGCTCGCGCCGTCCTGGGCAACCCTGCCGCTGGTCATCCTCGCGACCCTGGCGACCGTGATCGCTTCCCAGGCCGTGATCTCCGGGGCGTACTCGGTCTCCCGGCAGGCGGTTCGGCTCGGCATGCTGCCGCGCCTGCTGGTGCGCCACACGTCCCGGGAGGAGGGCGGTCAGATCTACATCCCGGTGGTGAACTGGATCCTGTTCATCGGCGTCATCGTGCTGATCGGCGTCTTCCAGAGCTCGAGCCGCCTCGCGACGGCGTACGGCCTGGCCGTCACCGGCACGCTCATCCTGACGAGCGCTCTCTTCCTGCTGCTGGCTCGGATGGTCTGGCGTGTGCCGACCTGGAAGATCGTCGCCTTCGTCCTCGTGGTCGGGGTCCTGGAGGTGACCTTCTTCGCAGCGAACCTGCTCAAGGTCGTCAGCGGCGGTTGGCTGCCGCTGCTCCTGGCGGCGCTGGTCGTGACCGTCATGACCACCTGGCGCCAGGGCAATGACGAGCTCCACAACCGGGAGCGGGAGCTCGAGGGACCCCTGGACCTCTTCGTCAAGATCGTCAGCGACGGCCGGGTGCCCCGGGTGCCGGGGGTGGCGGTGTACCCGCACCCCAACGCCACGACGACGCCGCTCGCGCTCGTCCAGAACGTCGACTTCAACCAGGTCGTCCACGAGCACGTGGTGCTGGTCCAGATCGTCAACGAGAACGTGCCGCACATCCGGCACGTCGACAGGGTCACCGTCGACGATCTCGGCTCCGAGCTCGACGGCATCGTCCACGTCAGCGTGCATGTCGGCTTCACCGACAGCCAGGACATCCCCCGGGGCCTCGCCCTCGCGGTCGGCAGGTCACCCGAGCTCCAGCTCAACCTGGACGAGGCGCACTACTTCCTGTCGGTGCTGACGGTGCACGCAGTCGGGACGCGCAGCCTGAGGACATGGCGCAAGCGGCTGTTCGTGTGGCTCGCTCACGTGGCCGCCAACCGCACGGAGGTGTTCCACCTTCCGCCCGAACGCACGATCGTCATGGGCGCCCACGTCGACCTGTAGGCGGTCGGCGCGGCTAGCGGGTGGACCGGCTCCGGCGAGCGCAGGCCGTTGCCGTCCGGGCGGCAGCGCCGACCGGTGGCGGGGGCCCTCGATCACGCCCGACAGGGCCTGCGCCACGTCAGGGCGGGTGTTCGGGCGGTTCTGGCCCGGCGACGTGAGCACTAGGGTTCCCCGCATGGCCTGGCTTCGAGGCGTCGTGACCGCCGTCCGCGAGCGCCTCGCGCGGCGCCGTCGTCTCCCCGTTCCGCCGAACCAGCCGCGATCCGTCGACGAGGTGGTCGACCGCCTGCGGGAGGTCGACCGCATGCTCCCCGCAGGCGACGGCGTCGGCGCCTTCAACCGGATGTATCTGCAGGTCACGGAGTTGGTCCGAGATCGTATCGGCGAAGGCTTCTTCCATGACGCGACGTTTCTCGCGCGGCTCGACGCGGTGTTCGCCGGCCTCTACCTGGAGCAGGTCGTGGCTCCGCCGAGCCTGGTCACCAAGGCCTGGGCGCCGCTCTTCGAGGAGCGGAAGGCGGCCTGCGTGCCGATCCAGTTCGCCCTTGCCGGGATGAACGCCCACATCAACAACGACCTGCCGATAGCCCTCGTGCGCGCCTGCCGCCAGCTCGGCCTCACGCCGTCGAGCCCCGGCGTCAAGGCCGACTACGACGCGGTGACGGGCCTGCTCGCCGAGGTCCAGGAGCAGGTCCGGCAGGGCTTCCTCGACGGGGTGGCCCTGGAGGTCGACCGGTCGCTCGCGCCGGTCGTGACCATGGTCGGCAACTGGAGCATCGAGAAGGCTCGCCAGGCTGCCTGGGTCAGCGCGGGCGTGCTCTGGGAGGTCGACGGCGTGGAGCCGCTCGCGTCGGAGTACCTCGCCACGCTGGGTCGCTCGGTGGGCCTGGCCGGACGACTGCTGCTCACCCCGGTCGGCCAGCCCGCCTGACCAGCGCGGCAGGTGCCACGGCTCAGGGCCGCGGTGCTGTCAGCCCGACGGTGAACCAGACAGCCTCCAAACGCCACGACGGAACCGGCGCTCATGCGTCGGTGCAGCCATCCGGCATGAGCCGGGGCAGCGTGACGGGAGCCGTGGCGCCCGGCTCGGCGATGAGGGCGACGAGCTGACGGATGTCACCTCCAAGCCTCTGCCGCCTGCGGACTCGCAGCACAGGCCGTAGCCTTGCTGGGTTGTGGGTCCTCCTCGCCTGGGATAAGGAGCGGGTCCGATTGGCCGATCACATGGTCGAGTTCCCTCTGGAGTCGGGGGGATCGATCGTCGTCATGACGGCTGCGCCGTCTGGGCGGCCGGATCGGGACCAGGGCGCCGACGTCACCCGTGGTTGGGGGGCCGCGAGCCTCGCGGACGCCCCGACGGTGCTCGAACGGGCCGAGTCGTCCTTCGAGGCCGCTCTGCGCCACGTCCGCCCGGTGGCGGCGGCCGTGCTCGACGCCATGCGCGGCGGGGTGGACGCCCCGGACGAGGTCCAGGTCGAGTTCGGTCTGCAGCTCTCGGCCGAGGCCGGCGCCGTCATCGCCACGACCGGCGTGCAGGCCAACTTCAGGGTCACCCTTGCGTGGCGCCGAGGATGAACGCCCGGGAGTACGTCGACTTCGACCTCCTCTTCCAGAGCACCGGTGAGGGTTACGAGGCCAGGGTCGTGGACTCGCCGGCGGGGCCTAGCGCGCGGGTACCGTTCGCCGCTCCGTTCGGCCCTGACGATCTCGACGACTTCCTCAGGGTGGTCGGTCGGCCACGTCGGCGGGTGCGGGGGCTCGGGGCTCCGGCGGCCAAGGCCGTCGAGGACTTCGGGGCGCGCCTCTTCCAGAGCATCTTCACCGGTGAGATCCGAGACCGGCTGGTCAGCAGCCTCGACCAGACGCGCCAGTCGAACCGCGTCCTGCGGGTGCGGCTGCGGCTGAGCGACACTCCGGAGCTGGTCGACCTGCCGTGGGAGGCCTTGTACGACCCGAGCCGCCGCAGCTTCCTCGCCCTTTCCGAGTGGACCCCCGTCGTCCGGTATCTCGACATGCCGGGACCGACGTCGTCGTTGGCCGTCACCGGGCCTCTCAAGGTGCTGGTGATGATCGCGCAGCACGGTGGCTACCAGCCGCTCGACGTCGAGAGCGAGTGGGAGAAGCTTCAGGAGTCGGTTCAGGGGCTGCGCGAGTCGGGGCGCTTGTCGCTCGTGCGGATGCCCATCGGCAACCTCGCGGAGCTCCAGAGGTGTCTACGCGGCTCCGAATACCACATCTTCCACTTCATCGGTCACGGCCGGTTCGACGACCAGAGCGGTGACGGCCAGCTCGTCATGGAGGGCCGCAACGGCCAGGGCGTCCCGGTCAGCGGCCAGACGCTCGCCCAACGGCTCGGCGACCACCGCAGCCTGCGTCTGGTAGTGCTGAACTCCTGCGAGGGAGCTCGCACGGACGGCGGCGACCCCTTTGCCGGCACCGCGCAGGCGATGATCCTCAAGGGCGTGCCTGCGGCGATCGCCATGCAGTTCGAGATCGGTGACCTCGCGGCCATCACGTTCAGCCAGGGGCTGTATGAGGCACTCGCCGACGGGTGCCCGGTCGACGACGCGATGACGCAGGCACGCCAGCTGATCGAGAGCACCCCGAACCCGGTCGAGTGGATCACCCCGGTGCTGTACATGCGGGCCTCGGACGGCCGGTTGTTCGACCTTGCCCCGAGGGCAGAGACTCCGGCTGCGCCGCCCGCACCCCCTGATGAGCTTCCGGCTGCGGTCGAGACGGCCGTGGTCGAGACGGCCGTGGTCGAGCAGACCGTGGTCGAGGTCGCGGCGCTGACGGAGGGCGCACCGGCGGGGAACGGAGAGCCGGCGGCACGGACGGCCGGGCCGGAGGACGCCACGGCCGGGCCGGAGGTCGCCACCCCTGAGCCGGAGGTCGCCACCCCTGAGCCGACGACGGCGAGCGGCGGTGCCGTGCGCGCCTCAGCGCCCCCGGCAGGGCGTCAGAGGATCGGGCAGGACTCGACGGTCGAGTCCAGGGGTACAGGCGTGCCGGAGGTGCCGCCGACGGGCCCGCCGCCGACCCCGACCCGGGCAGCACCCACCACACCAGGTGAGCCGGAGCCGCGCCGGCGGCGCGGAATGCTCATAGCCGTGGCGACGATCCTGCTCCTCGGACTTCTCGGCACTGCAGGCTGGCTGTCGCGGAATGCCGGCGGCAAGGCCGACGACGGAGCTCAGCCGGACGTCAGGAGCTCACCGAGCACGTCGGCGGCGGAGGCGTCGCCGACGTCCGCACCGCCGCCCGGCCCCGTCACGGTCGACGTCCTATCGACCCAGGTGTGGACCCCGACGCCCGTCAGGTGTGCGACGGGGGACACCTTCGCGATCACCGCGAGCGGGACCGTTCTGCACAACAACCAGGACCCGGGAAGCGCCGTCGGTCCTGACGGCCTGAGCGATGTCTGGTTCCGCCAGTACAACGTGCCAGGGTTCGAAGACGTGAACACCGTCGCGCTCGTGGGCAGCCTCGACGAGCAAGAGCCCTTTTTCCTTGTCGGCTCCGAGGCGACCTTCACGTGCCCTCGGCCGGGGGTGCTCTTCCTCGGGGTGAACGATCGGGGCGTGGCGAACAACAGCGGCTCGTTCACGGCAGTGGTCACCCTGGATCAGGGCTGAAAGTCCGGATGACCGCGGGGACCTTCGGACCGTCCAGCGCGTCACGGGCGCGGTGCGCGGCCGTCCGTACACGTTCCCGCGAGCTGCACATGGCTGCGGGACCCGACTGAGCCACCTTTCGGGATCGCCGGCGTGCTAGTAGCGTCCGGAGGATGCGCTGGCACCGACCTGAGGGAAGCTCGTGAAGCTGTGGAGCGCCCGCCGGGGGCTCTGGAACCGCCTCGCGCTGATCAAGTTCGCCCAGGCCGACGTGGTCGACATCCCGGTCCCGGGAGCGGACGAAGCACCCGTGCGGGCCGTCCCGCTGAGCCAACGCTTCCCGGGCATCGCGATACACCACGTGCTGGTGGGCGAGCGTATCCCCACGGATGAGGCGGACGCCCGGGCCCAGAACTTCTACCGTTTCCTCGTCAGGCTCGGGCGGATCTTCGGCCCGAACGTGCCCGGCCTGCCGTCCGTGGTCGCGGACCGCACGGCAGCCCTCGCCGACGCCTACACCGCCGCTCACCGCCGGCTCTTCCCGGTTCCTGAGCTACCGGTCGAGTTCCGGGCCCCGGACCTGGGTGAGCTGGCCGTCGCCAGCCCCTACGACGGGTACCTGAAGGCCACCGGTCCCGACACGCTCGAATGGGACCTGCGCTCCCTTGCGGCGTACGACGTACATCCCGGGCTCGTCCGGCTCGGGGTTGCGGTCACCTTCGTCCAGGAGGACGGACGCCTGCGAGCCACCGCGATCGAGAGCGAGCTCGGGCGGTGCGTTCCGGGCGACGCCGACTGGGATCGCTCGGTCGGACTGGCGCTGTGCGCTGCGACGACGCACACCTCTCTCGTGCGCCACTACAACTGGGTCCACCTCGTGCCGGGGACCGCGTTCGCGATCGCGACCCGCAACGACCTGCCGACGGACCACCCGCTCAAGCGGCTGCTGTGGCCGCACGTGTTCCGTACCCACTTCAGCAACTGGGTCACGACGCTGGGGCAGCTGAGCGCAGGCGGCGACTTCGAGTCGATCTTCAGCTTCACGCGCGAGTCGCTGCTCCGACTGTTCGACGACACGCAGGCGAGCTTCGACGCGACCGTGGTCGACCCTGAAAGGGACGCCGAGGCGCGCGGCGTCCTCGGCCGGGGCCTCGACCTTCCGGTGCTGGCGAACTCCGTGGCCCTCCACGAGGTGATGCGCGCGCACGCCGCTCGCTACCTGCACGCCTATTATCCCGACGACGCCGCCTTGGGCCGTGACACCGCCGTCCAACGCTGGTACGCCTCCCTCGACCGCCTGATTCCCAACGGCGCTGCTGCGCTCGGCGACGTCTCGAGCATCGACGCGGCGTCCCGGCTGATCGGGTCGCTCATCCATCTCGTCTCCTACCAGCACGAGGCTCGCGGCACCCTGCTGTGGAACTACCAGATGTGGACGCAGGTCCAGCCGATCCGGGTGTATGCGGACGGCCGGCGCGAGCCGGTGGACGTCTATCAACGTCTCGTCAACGCCAACTTCGGGCTGAACATCCGCCGTACGCCCATGCTCGCCGACTACTCCTACCTCGCCCTCGACGAGCGCGGTCGTGCGGCGTTCCGCGCCTACCTGTCCGACCTCCTCGCGCTCCAGACTCGCCTCGAGGGCGAGCCCGGAGCGCTCTGGAAGGTCTACCCGGAGATGCTCGAAGCCAACATGAACGGCTGACTGCGGGCGGTCACCGCACCGGCGACCAGGGTGCGAAGGCGTTGGCGACGTTGCGCATCGCCGGCTCGAGCTCAGGATGGTGCCGCAGGAGGACCGACTTCATGGTGTTGTCGTCGACCCAGTCCAGGCCCTCGGCCGTGTAGATCTCCGGGCGGTAGTCGTCGGTCAGGAACCGGTCGGAGGTGATCCGCCGGGGCGCCATGAGTGCGAAGATCCGGAACGCGGTGTCGCTGAACCCCATGCCCGGCGGCGGCGTCTCGGCATAGAGCCCCACCATGAGGTCGACCATCTCCAGGTCGTCCTCGTAGACGCGGCGCAGCTCGGCACGCCATTCCGGGTTCGGGGTCAGGTCGTCGAAAGACGCCGCCGGCTTC
>JAHECE010000317.1 GCA_024641895.1 Actinomycetales bacterium | reverse complement strand
GCCGGCCTCGGGCGACGGCGGCTCCGGCTGGACCACCCGGTCTCCGGGATGCCCGCGCCGGAGCCGCAGGGCGCGGACCTCGAGCTGCACGTCGCGCTGCGCCCACCCGGCGAGCACCGGGACCCTGTGGTGCCGCTCGTCGGGCAGGGCTACGTCGACGTCCTGCGGTCCAGGCTGGCGGACGCGGGCTACGACGTCTCCCTGCTCACCCAGGCCCCGGACGCGGACCCGCCGCACGTCGGGCCACCCGTGCACGGCCAGCTCCCCGTCGGGCCGACGGCGACGGCGTCCGCGCTGGGCAGCCCGGCGGTGCCGCCGTGGCTGAGCAGCCTGAACCTCGACCCACGGCTGCGGGTAGCCGCCGGCCTGGGCGCGCAGGTGGTCCGCAACGGTCAGGACCACTACCTCGAGCTGGCCTGGAAGCAGGTGGGAGACGTGCTGGCCGCCAACCGGCTGCGGCGCCGGGCGGAGTTCTCCCTGGCGACCAGCCGCCGGCTGCACACGCGCTGGATCGAGCGGGCCGACGCCGGGGCGCTCCTGACGGCCACGGCGCCGGTGCACGCGAAGATCCACGTCGGCGCCGCCGAGACGATCGTCGGACGGCTGCGGGACTCGCCGCTGCCGCCGGCCGTGGTGTCGGTGGAGCTGCGGCGCTTCACCCGGAACCGGGCGTCCGCCACGAGGGTGTCCGGTTGGCGGGCCGAGGCCGGCCTCGCGATCCTGACCCGCCGCTCGGCGGAGGACGCGCCGCTGCTGCAGCGCGTCCCGCTCGACACCATCGACGTCGTGATGTCCCCCAGCGCCCTGTGGGGCGCCGGCCGCGCCGCAGAGGTGCTGAACGTCCTGGTCCCCGAGCTTCAGGAGCCGGACGCCTCCGTGGCCGCCGCCCGCCTGGACGCCATCACCCGCCCGGTCGCGGGGCTGGTGCCACCCCTCGACGAGGTGGCCGCGCGGCTGGACGCCGGGCAGCCCACCGCCGACGCCCTGCTCAGCCGCGCGGGGTTCCTGCCGGTGTCGATGGTGGCCGAGCTGGTGACGCCGGCGACGCCCGTCCAGCCGGCGGGGCCCGTGGTCGGTGGGCCGGACGTCGGTGGGCCGGTGATCCTCGGTCCGGTCATCCACGGACCTGTCATCGACGGGCCTGTCATCGACGGGCCTGTGATCCTCGGTCCGGTCATCCACGGTCCGGTCATCCACGGGCCCGTCATCCACGGACCTGTCATCCACGGACCCCTCGTCCACGACCAGGTGGTCGACGGACCGCTGGTCCACGCCGCCCTGGCGGGCGCGGCAGCGGCGGGTGGCGGCCTGCCGGCACCGCTGCCGGTGATCGAAGCAGGCGGGTTCGGCGTCTTCGCCCGCAAGCGCGACGACGTGGTGGTCCTGGCCAAGCGCGGTGCGGACCTCGGGCTGGGCCGGGGCACCGGGCTGGGGCTGGGCGCCACGAGCGTGGTGCGCGACGTGCTACGGGTGGAACCGTCGCTCATCCGGCGCGACGGCGGACGCCTGCGGATCGACACGGCCACCCTCGATGCCGGTGCACGGATCGGTACGGCGGCCAGCACCATCGACCGGGCAGGCTTCGACCGGCTGGTGGCCGGCGCCGTCGGCGCCCCGGCGTCGGAGGACCTGTCGTTCGCGCTGGCCCCCGAGCATCAGCAGCTGGTGGTCCAGCAGTTCCGCGACGCCGCGCTCGAGCTTGCCCGGAAGCAGATCCGTGGCGGGGACGCCGCGGCCCCGCCCGGCCGGGCGCTCGTCGGCGGGCTGGAGGGCCTGCGTGGACTCGTCGTCACAGCCCTGGACCCGCGCACCACCCTGACCCAGGCCGTGAACAGCCGGATCGGCGCACTCCTGGGCGCGGAGGCGCTGGGATTCGACGACATCATGACGGCGCCCGACCTCTCCGAGCCCACCTACTCCGCCCTGGCCTCGATCTCGCACGACTGGCTGCTGCCCGGAATCGACCACCTGCCGGCCGACACCACGACCCTCGTGGCCGCGAACCGTGAGTTCATCGCCGCGTTCCTCGTGGGCATGAACCACGAGCTGGGGCGAGAGCTGCTCTGGCACGAGTACCCCACCGACCAGCGCGGCACCTACGCCCGGCAGTTCTGGACGCGCAAGGTCACCGGCAACCGCGAAGACCGCTACGACCTGCGGCACGCGCTGCACCAGGCCCCGACCCGAACCCTCAGCGGCCTGACCGGTGACGGCGACGACCCGCTGGTCCTCGTCGTGAAGGGCGACCTGGTGCGTCGCTACCCCGGGCTGATCATCTGCGCTGCCCGCACCAAGGCGGGCCCCGCCGGCAAACGGCTGATGGACCCCGCGTCGGTCGTGGAGCCGGACTTCGTCGGCCTGCTGAACCCGGACGTGCTGCTGGTCGGCTTCAAGACGCTCACCGAGCCGATCGTGCGGGCCGCGCAGGGAGACCCGGACACAGCGTGGTGGATGTTCTTCGCGGAACACTTCGCCGAGCCGCGGTTCGGCCTCGACGAGCTGGTGGAGGACG
>JAHECE010000102.1 GCA_024641895.1 Actinomycetales bacterium | reverse complement strand
GATCTGCGCGACCTCGTCCGAGACGTCGTGGTGGAGCAGGTGGCGCACCTGCTCTCCCGGAATCCGGAGGAGATCGACCCGGACTACCCCGGCGCCGGCTGAACGCCGGCAGGAGCGGCCCGCCGTCCTCGCCGGCCGGTCTCGGCGGGACGTCGGCAGCGGGCCGTCCGTCAACGGCAGTGCTCCGCGAGCACCGCCGTCGTCACGGATTCGGGAAACGCACCGCGACCACGCGAGCCGCCTCGAGGTCGGGCTGCGCGGCGACCGCCGCGATGAGCTGCCCGTCGGCGACCTCCGAGACGAGGATCGCGGCGGCGACGAACGCGGACGGCTCCTGCCCACCGGACTCGGCCTGCGCGATCAGCTCGACGCCGACGGCACCGGTGAGCGCGTCACCGTCGACGAGGGCCGTCGCGCGGGCGGGAATCGTCACGACTCGCGGCGCGCCGACGCCTCCCCCTCCCTCGATCGCGCGCACCTGGACGTCCAGGGCCGTGGTGCCGGGGTTCGTGAGGACCACGCTGGCCGAACCCACGCGGTCACCGACGGACGGCAGCGGGACCAGCGCCGCCGGGAGCGGCTCGGCGGCGCTGACCCAGGCACGGTCCACGACCTGCCGGTCCGGGTCGTCGGCGCTCGGGCCGCCGACGCGGGACAGCACGGCCGCCGCCGTGATCGGCTGGTCGGACACCAGCTCGGCGGCGTAGGCACCGGCCGGGACGCCTGCGAGCGAGATGTCGCTCACGGTGCCGGGCTCGACCACTCGGCGCTCGGCGCCCGGGACCGTCATCTCGCCGTCAGCGTGCAGCAGGCGCAGCTCGACGCTCGCAGGCTCGGCGCCGGGGTTCACGACGCGAAGGATCGACGGTGCGGCCGTATCGATGTCCGTCTCGTCCAGGACGACGCCGGGGATGAGGACCGTCAGGGCCGGTTCGGCGGCCGGACCGCTGAGGTCGATCCCGGCGGGCACGAAGCCCTCCAGGGCGCTCGACTGGACGAAGGCCGCGACCTGGCCGCCCTCGACGGTCAGCCTGACGGCGAGGCGAGGCTGATCCGGCGCCACGGCCTCGAGCAGCAGGGCCCGCTCCGACCTCGCCGGCACCAGGACGACCGCGCCCTGGCCGAGCTCGACCGGCCCGACCGCGCCCCAGGCCTCGAGTCGGACCGTCGCCGCCGTAGCCCCGGGGTTGTCGAAGACGACCCGCGAGCTGCTCCCGACCTCCGTGCTGCCGGCGACGAGCCAGCCGGAGGCCGCAGGCTCGAGGCAGCGTGCCGCGGCCAGGCCTCGCAGGTCACCGACGTCCGCGCGGGCGAGGGTCGCCCCGGCGACGAGGGCCGCCACACCGTCCACCGGCGAGGCCCGCAGGACCGCAGGCCCGGCCACGCCGGACGCCATGACCCGAGCGGACGACATCCCCGAAGGCGCGAAGGCCAGCGTTGCCTCCTGCGAGCCCGCGTTCGACAGCGGGACGTAGGCGCCGACCGGGGCCGCCTGACCCGGTCGTCCCACGACGAAGCCCTCGATCACGGTGGCGGACTCCCCCGCACCCGGGTCGAAGTCCGGGTCGAAGGTGAATCCCGAGTCCTCAGGTGCGACCGCCGGCGGACCTGCACACACGAGCTGCGTGTGGCCGGCCGGCACCTCGACCGCGATCGGCGGGGCACCGACCACGTCGCGGACCGGCCACCACCGGTCGAGCAGGAGAAGACCGGCGACGACGCCCAGCACGAGCGTCATCCCCAGCACGGTAGCCACGTCACGAACGAGGCGGCGAGCGCTCATGTCAGCCCACCCCCGCACGCCTACGCCGCACCGGGATGGCGAGGAGGGCGAACAGCCCCAGCACCACGGCCTGGCCGGTATGGATGAGCGTCTCGGGCCACGAGAAGTAGGCGATCGTCACTTCCCCCCCGCCGGGGGGAAGGGCGAAAGCCTGCTGCCAGCCAACCGTCCGGGCTCGCAGCGGCCGGCCGTCGAGCCACGCTCGCCAGCCGTCGTCGGCACGCTCTGCCAGGACCACCAGCCTGCCCGGCTCGCCTGCCTCGATCTGCCCCCGGGCGAGCGCGCCACTGGTCGGGACGAGGCCCTGCACCGTACCGTCCGGCCGGACGACCCGGACCCGAGCGATGAGCCCACCGCCCTCCGCGGGTGCCACCCGCCACACCGTCCCGGTCTCGTTCTCGGTCACCCTCTCGAGCCCGGCAGTCGAGTCGATCTGCGCCACGAGCCGGTCACGGGCGTCGCTGCTGCCCGGCGGGACCAGGACGACGCCGACGGCGTGGCGGGCCAGTTCAGCGCTCGGGTCCTCGGCCACGCCCACCGCGATCGCGGCCGCGAGCTCGGCAAGCTCTGCGTCGGCCTCGTCGACAGGCACCACGTCGACCGATCCCGGCGGACCCGTCACCGTTCGCGCCGACGCGACGACCGAGCGCTCGTCGAGCTGCTCACCCTCGGAGCGCCAGAGGCCGACGACGAGCTCGTCGTCGACGGGATCGAGCGAGAGGACCCGCGCAGCCTGAGGCGGCTTCTGAAGCTCGGCGCCAAGTGCCGGGACGGGACGCGGGCCCCGTCCGGTCAGCGCCATGATCTCGCTCGGGCCGTCGGTCCCGCGGACGTCGAGGACCTGCCAGACCCAGGCGACCGCGTTGGCGGCGGGTCCGAGGACGAGAAGGACAACCAGGGCAGCAGCTCCGACGTGCCGCCAGCCGAAGCTGGACGACGCGAGCCTCCCGATGAGCCCGTCAGCCGCGCAGGTCACGACGACGAGCAGGCCGAGGACGAGCACCGAGGTGCCGGTGCCCGCCCAGCCACGAACGACCTCGGCGACGGTCGTCCCACCCGGGGCGCCCGAGCCGACACCGACGTCGACACGGGTGACGCCGACGGCCGCGGCCAGGCCGACCGCCACGAGCAGCCAGCCGGCGCGCACCGCTCCGAGGCGGCCACGCCTGAGCAGCGCAACGAGCGCGCCCAGGACGAGGAGGCCGCTCGCCACGAGTGGTGCGAGCCCGGCGGCCGGCTCGTCGAGCAAAGGCCAGGACAGGGGGCCGGCGGGCCACGTCAACAGCGCGTGGTAGGCGGGGCCCGGCGAAGACGCGAGCAGCACACCGGGATCCGCGAGGAGCACGCGCCAGCTGCCTGCCGGGACATCGGAGATCGCTTCGAGAACGAGGGGAGCGAGGAGAGCGACCGGCGGGACCGCCACGAGCGCGAGCATCCCGCGTCGGCGTTCGGCGACCACGGCAAGCAGAGGCAGCAGGACCAACGACGCCGGCAGCAGAACCGGAGACGCCGCGGCCGCGACGGCGAGCGCCAGCCCGGCTCCGGCCGCCGCCGCGACCGAGCCACCGCGCTCTGGCGTGACTGCGACCGGGACGTCCACGAGCTCGTCACGACGCTGAACGCCGAGCGCCCGAGCGATCCCGAGCGCGACCCAGGGCAGGGCAAGGTGGGCGACAACCGGGCCGAGCCTGCCCTGGCCAGTGGCGAGGACGAGCGGGGGCGCAAAGGCCCAGACGACCGTGGCCCAGGCCCGCAACCTCACGGAACGCGTGGCCGCGCCGGCGGCGAACCATGCGCCGAGACCGGCGAGCGGGATCGCACCGAGCACCAGCACAGTGACGCCGGTCCTCGCGGAACCGCCGGCGAGCGCGGTCACGGCGACCAGGACGAAGAGGAAGGGGTCGGCAGGGCCCGGGTGACCGTCCCCGGTCGGGGCCCAGGCGCCGACGGCGCGCTCCCAGAGGGCCCCGAGCTCCGAGGTCAAGGGGAGGAGGGCCCCCCCGGTCAGAGCCCCGACCGACAGGAGCGGAGCGAACACCAGCGCCGCTACGCCGGTCAGAGCGGTGGCGAGAATCCAGACGGTCCAGCGTCGTCGACCGGCGAGCTCGGCCCGCTCCGCGAGCTCGAGCTCGCTGCGTGCGAGCAGCCCGCGGCGGGCCGCAGCCGACTGCAGGCGCCGATCGTGGCCGACCTGCCAGACCTGTCGCGCCGAGGCGCGCAGCGCGCGGAGCTGACTGCGGGGCACGACGCCCTGGCGGCTGATGCGTGCGCGTGCCTGGTACACCGTGCGAGGCCGGGTCAACGCGGAGGCGGCCGCCGCGACCTCGTCCCCCGCGAGCCGGAACTCCTTCGTCGCGACGCGGGCGACCGATCGGAGCATGGCCTGAATGGCAATCAGGAGCGGCAGGAAGGGCAAGGCCCAGGCGCGAACCTCGACCAGCCGGGCGTAGAGCAGCGCGGCCCGCCGGGCCCGGAAGCTCCGGCGGGGGTCCGGTTTCGCGGCGGTCTTGCGGTGGCGTGCTGCCGCGCTCCGGAGTCCCAGGTAGCCGGCCCTCGCGTGCCGCACGACCGCGCCGGGGGCGACGATGACCCGATAGCCCGCGAGCCGGGCACGTCGAGAAAGGTCCAGTCCGTCGCCGAAAGGTCCGAGCGCCGGGTCAGTGCCGTCGAGCTCGTTCCAGACCTCTTTCCGGACGAGAGCACCGGCCAAGCCCACCGCGTACACGTCGGACCGGCCGTCGTGCTGGCCCTGGTCGAGCTCGCCGTCCTCGAGCCCGACGTAGCGGCGACCGCTCCGCGAGACGGTCACGCCGAGCTCGAGCAGGTGCTCGGGTGCGAACCAGTCGCGCTGCTTGGCGCCCGTGATCGCGACGGTCGGCCCCGACCTGGCGCCACGGAGAAGCTCGGCCAAGGCACTGGGCTCTGGTGCCGAGTCGTCGTGCAGGAGCCAGATCCACGGCGCGCAGGACAGGGCCGCGCCGCCGTTTCCCTGGTCCGCGAGCTGCCGGAGCCCGTCCCGCACGCCGGCACCGAACGTGCCGGCCTCGGGAGCGTGCGCGATCCGGACCATCTCGAGCGCGAGTCCGCACTCCTGCGCAAGCGTGCGCAAGGACGACGTGCGCACGTGCCCCGGATCCTCTGCGGGTGTCACGTCGACGACGAGGACGGCGTCAGGAGCGGTTCGTTGGCCCGCGAGCCCACGCAACGTGTCTGCCAGGTAGTCGGAGATGCCCGGGCTCACCACGACCGCGAGGACGATGGGCTGGGGTGGCGACTCGCTCTTCGGGTCAGCCATCCGAATGAGAGTCGCGGGTGCCGCGCTGATGATCAGACCGCGCGGCGCTTGAGCTTGCGGCGCTCACGCTCGGACAGGCCCCCCCAGATCCCGAAACGCTCGTCCTTCGCGAGCGCGTACTCGAGGCACTCGCCGCGCACGTCGCACGAGGCACAGACACGCTTCGCCTCGCGGGTGGACCCTCCCTTCTCGGGGAAGAATGCCTCGGGGTCGGTCTGGGCGCACAAGGCGCGCTCCTGCCAACCGAGAGCACCTTCGTCAGCGCTGACGAAGGAGAGGGGGAAGACCTGCCCTGCTTGGGCGGGTGCTGTGGTGAGAGGTCCGTCACCGAGAACGTTCCACACGGTTCATCCCATCGTCGAAGACTTGTCGTGCTTCCGTGACGTAAATTACACGCGTGTCATCCCCTGGCGTCAAGCGGTTTGATGGTAATAAACCGCACTCTTCGCCAGAGAGGCCTCTCGAGCCCGCAAACGTGCGAGGGCGAAGGCTACGCCGGTGGGCCCTAGGCTCCATGGGTGACCACGATCCGGGACCTCGTTCACGCCCTCGCGACCACCCAACCGACCCTCCCACGCCTGACCTGGTACGGAACCGCAGGTGAGCGTGTCGAGCTGTCAAGCCGGGTGCTGACCAACACGGTGATCAAGGCGACCAACCTCCTGGTGGCAGAAGCCGGCGCCGAGGCGGGCGTGCGGGTCACGCTCGACCTCCCCGTGCACTGGCGCTCTCTCGTGTGGGCGCTCGCTGCCTGGACGTCCGGTGCCGAGGTCGCCCTCGCGGGAGCGGCCGCGCCCGCGAGCCCGTCCCCCGAGAGGCCGGACGCCTCCGGTGGCGCCGCCGGTGCCTCCGATGCCGTCGTGGTCTCGGACCGCCCCCCGGCCGGCGATCCGGCTGACGCCGCCGGACCGGCCGTCGTCATCGGACTCGCGCTGCCGGCGCTCGCCATGAGATTCCCGGGCGCGCTGCCGCCCGGGGCGATCGACGGGGCCGCCGACCTCATGACGTACCCCGACGCCCTCGGCTGGACCGCCCCCGTCGACCTCGCCGCCACCGCGCTGAGCAACCTCGGCGGCGAGCCTCCGGTCACGCACGGCGACCTGCTCGTGTGGGCGCGATCAGTCGCCGGCAGCCAAGGCTGGCCGGCCTCACCTCGCGTCCTCGTGTCCGGGCAGGATGTCGCCGTCACGCTGGCGGCCGCACTGGTCGCCTGGGTCGCGGACGGCTCCGTGGTCCTGGTCGGTGACGGCGGCGCCGACCTGGCGCGGATCGCCGACCAGGAGAGGGTCACCGTGCGACTCTGAGTCGCGGCCTGCCCGTCGCCCGCAGCGGCCCGGACGGCATCGCCGTCCGGCGCCTTCGCGCGGTCGGCGTGCGCCGAAGGTCAGCGACCGCGTTCGTGCCGAGCGGCGCGGATCTCGAAGGCCTGGCGGACCGCGAGCCCGATGCGCAGGGCGAGGCGCAGCGGGGCGAGGTACCAGGCGTCGTACCGCCTCGTCAGGTAGCGCAGCATGCTGGCGTGGTGGGCCCGGATCATCTTCTCCGGCGCGCTGCGCCACGAGTGCCCGCCGAGGTGCGTGACGTGGGCGCTCGGCACGTAGACGTTCTGCCAGCCGGCCCGTCCGAGGCGGTCGCCGAGGTCGACGTCCTCGAGGAACATGAAGTACCCGGGGTCGAAACCCTCGATCTCGCGAAATGCCTCGGTACGCACGAGGAGGCACGAGCCCGAGAGCCAGCCGCACGTGCGCTCGACGGCCGCGGTCAGCTCCTGCTGACGCTGGTACCTGGACGTCCAGGGGTTGCCCGGCCACACCTTGGCGAAGACGGCGTGGCCGACGCCGGTGGTGAGCGACGGCAGGGAACGACCGGACGGGTAGGTGGACCCGTCCGGCTCGCGGATCAGCGGGCCGAGCGAGCCAGGCCGGGGCCACCGACCGGCGGCAGCGATCAGCTCGTCGAGGGCGCCCTCGTCCCACTCGATGTCCGGGTTCGCGACAACCAGCCATTCGCCGTCGAACCCCTGGGCCCCGAGGTTCGCGGCCCGTCCGTATCCGAGGTTGCCGCCGGTGCGCAGCAGACGCGCCCCCGATCGCTCCGACTCTCGCTCGGGTGCGCCGTCCGTCGAGCCGTTGTCGGCGAGCACGAGCTCGACCGACCTGCTCGTCGCCCGTCGCAGGGAGTCGGCAAAGGTCGAGAGCACGGCGCCGGAGTTGTAGGTCACGCAGACGACACGGATCTGCGCGGCGCCCGTCGCGCGGGCGCCGTCGACCTGATCCGGGGTGTCCACCGGATCAGCGTAGGGCTGGGCCACGGAGCCGTGACCCGTTAACGGGCGCGCAGTCCCGACGGACTGCGCCGGGCCGGGAGGCGTCAGCTCGTCGCAACGTCACGACAGCCGAGCGGCGTGTGCCCGCCTGCGCCGACGTTGGCCGCCGTCACGCACACCCGATGACCGCCCGGGGGGGCCGGGACGGTCGCACGGAACCCGTGGTTCGAGCCGTAGCCCGGGAAGACGCGCCCGACGTCGTCACGCTGGGCGCCGGCGAGCGCGTGCCTTCCGACGCCGTCGACCGTGACCCAGAGATAGACGGGCGCCGTCGTGTCCGGGTCGATCGCCCAACCCACGATCTCGGCGCCCCCGGGGACGCCCGCAACCCCCTCGAGATTCCCGATCGGTGAACCGCTACGGACCGTGGCCTCCCGGCAGCCCAGCACCGTGTGCCCGCCGGCGCCGACGTTGACCGCAGTGACGCAGACCCGGTGCGACCCGGGAGCCACCGGGAGGGTCGTGAGGAAACCGTGGTCGGCGCCGTAGACCGGGAAGGCGCGGCCCACGTCGGGCCGCGGCCTGTTCGCTGACACGTGCCGGCCCACCCCGTCGACCGTCACCCACAGGTAGATCCCCGAGGTGGTGTCCGGGTCGATGGCCCAACCACCGATCTCCACACCCCCGGGCACGCCCGCAACTCCCTCGAGGTTGCCGAACGGCGGGCCGGACCGCACCGTGGCCGTTCTGCAACCGAGGGAGGTGTGCCGCCCGATCCCCACGTTGGAGACCGTCGCGCACACCCGGTGCGTGCCAGGGCTGGCGGGGATGCTCGCGGCAAGGCCGTGCGCGCTCCCGAAGTCCGGGTAGACCGCAGCGACGTCCGAACGTTCCGCATTCGCGTAGACGTGCCGTCCCACGCCGTCGACCGTCACCCAGACATAGACCGGCGCCGTCGTGTCGGGATCGATCGCCCAACCGCGCAGCTGGAGCGCACCGGGCGCGCCGAGGAGTCCGTCGAACCGGCCGAACGGGTTGTACGCCTCGCCCTCGGTAGGACCGAACCAGTCCTGGAAGCGGAGCCAGAAGTTCCGGTTGCCGTAGGCGGAGCAGCGGTCGCCGGTGCCGTAGCCGGCGTCGAGAGCGGCAGCGTTCGGCTGGAAGGGCGTGTAGTTGTACAGGCCGGCCGTGGCCTGGTTGCGGATGAACACGGTCGAGCTGCCGCAGGACGCGTCGGGGTGGTAGGCGATCACGTTGTCCCGGCCCGCGCGGAAGTTGAAGCGCTGCGGGTAGTCGGCGTACTCCTGGAACCGCGACGCCGCCGAGTAGACCTGGTTGTGGAAGCCGGCGTACTGCGGCTCGCACGGCAGGCCGGTCGGGCACCGGAAGCCCATCGCGGATCGGTAGCGGTCCTCGGTCAGGCTCGAGCCCGACGCCGTGACAAGGCCCTGCTCCTTCTGCAGGATCACGATCAGCGCCTGCGGGTTGACGCCGCACGCCTGCGCGCTCTTCGCGATGACCTGGGCGGTCGTCTCGTTCGCGGCGCCCGCATAGGCCGCGCAGAACTCGGTGGCCGACCGGCTCACGGTCGTCTCGCGGTAGTCCTTGAGGCACGGCACGCCACTGCTGCTCGGCACGCAGCCGCTGCCCTTGTCCGAGAGGAAGGACTGCACCTCGGCGACCGTCATCGCGCCGGGGGCGAAGAAGACCTCGTCCGCGATGATCATGCCTGGGTTGTAGTCGTGGGCGTCCGCAGCCTGGGAAGGAATGGCGACGGCCACCAGAGCGACCGCGAGCATCGCGAGCGCGGCACCCACGGCCGCCAGTCGGCGGCCGTGAGCGCCCCGCTCGCGGACTGTCGACCGACGGCGCA
>JAHECE010000316.1 GCA_024641895.1 Actinomycetales bacterium | reverse complement strand
CGAGCTCATGGCCAACTCGGACAACGTGCTGCGCGCCGGTCTGACGACGAAGCATCGCGACGTGCCCGAGCTGCTCGACGTGGTCGAGTACGTGGCCGCGCCGCCCATCCGGATCGCACCGGAGATCGCCCGGGACTCCACGCGGGTCTTCTACGCCCCGGTCGACGACTTCGAGCTGTCGATCACCGACCTCGCAGGCGACCATGAGTGCCTCGTCCGGGGTCGCGGTCCGCGCGTGTTGCTGGTTCTGGACGGCGAGGTGCACGTGAGCACCGGTAACGGCGGCTTGTCCCTGGGCCCGGGTGAGGCGGCTTTCGTGCCTGCGACCGACGGCCAGGTGACCGCGCGGGGCACCGGGACCCTCGTCCAGGCCGACGTCCCCTGAGCCCCGGGCGCCGGCCCGTCGTCGAGCCCCAAGCCCTGAGCCCGTCGACCGACCCCTCAGTCCGCGGACCGCAGCGGCAGGACGCCGCGTGCGTGCAGCTCAGTGACGAGATCCAGCGCGGCCGTCCTGCTCATGTTGAGTCCGATCCGGTCGCGGGTTCGCTGCCGCAGGTCCGCGCTCCGGGCGCCGCTGCCGGCCAGGTCCTCGAGGAACGCCTCGACGCCCGCGGGATCGTCGACCTCCGGGCCGGGCAGGTAGTCGAAGATGTCCTCCGGGTGGACCCCCCGCGTGGCCGCGTAGTCGGCGGCGTCGGGCAGGATGAAGCCGATCGGACGGTCGAGCAGCAGGTAGTCGGTCCACACGCTCGAGAAGTCGCTGACCAGTCCGGCCGCGGCGCCGAGGAACTCGTACAGGGTGACGCCGGCCGCCGCGAGGTCCGCGTTCGAGACGGACGGCACCGACGGGATCGACTGCGCCCGGGCGTCGGCGGGGTGCGGCTTGACGATGAGCTGGAAGCCGCGCTCGGCGAGGGCTGCGGACAGCGCGACGGCCGCGGTCTCCAGCTGGCGGGCGACGGCCTCCGGGTCGGAGGAGTCGCGCCAGCCGGGGGTGAGGCCGGTCGCGTGGGTCTCCCGGTACGTCGGCATCCAGAGCACGAACGGCCCGGGTGACGGCAACAGCGACGCCAGCGCCTCGGCGTCGGCGGCGCGCCAGAACTGGTCTGTCCGCGGGTTACCCGTGACGAGGGCGTTCGCCAGGGGGACCTCGAAGGCTTCCGCCTTGCCCTCGGTCCACACCGTGGTCGAGCCGACGACGTAGTCGCAGCGGAACAGGTCGGGCAGCTGCGCCGCGGGGCCGCCGGCGGCCGCTGCCGCCTTGCCGCCCTCGCTCTTCATCCCGTCGCCGTGCCAGAGGTTGACCAGGGTCCGGCGCGGGGTGAGGGGCGTGTCGCCGAAGAGTCCGTGCGTGACGAAGACGATCCGCGCGGTCGCGAAGACGAGGAGCGAGCGGAGCCCGCCCTTGGGGATGGCCCGATAGGCGGTGGGGTCCACGGCGGTCTTCGTGGAGCGCGTCGTCGGGCCGTCGAACCAGTACACGGTCCCGGCGTACTTCTCGTGGAGCGCACGCACCATCTCGACGGCGTTTCCCTCCGACGGCGGGTGGCCGAAGACGACCGCGTGCTCCCCCTTGGGCAGCGCGCGCACGAGGAATCCGGTGAGGTCTCCCCCGATGGCCTTCAGCCGCGAGCGGATGTCAGTCGGCATCGGGTCTCCGTTCCGTCGTGGCTGCGAGCCGGCGCTCGAGGTGCGGTGGAAAGCACTCCATCATTGTCCCCGATCGACGTGCGATCGCAGCATCGGGGGAGTGTGGTGTGCACCGCAGAGGCCGCCGAGGCCGTGCCGGCGGCGGCGCGCGTCGAGGGCAGCCCGCAGCGTCCCCTCAGGTCTCCTTCTGCGGGGGCGACGCGAGCCCGGCGTACACCGACTCGAGTCGTTCGGCGACGGCGCCCATCGTGAGCCGCTCGCGGGTGGCCCGCAGCGCCGCCTCGCCCATGCGCCTCGCCGCCGCTGGGTCTGCCAGCAACGACCGCACGGCGGACACCAGGGACTCGAGGCTCGCGTCGGTGACGATGCCGCCGCCGGTCTCCCGGACCAGCGGGGCGAGACCGCACGTGTCCGTGATGACGACGGGACGACCGAGCGACATCGCTTCCAGGACCGACATGGGGAACGGCTCGTCCACGGACGGCAGCACGTAGACGGCGGCCCGGGACATCCGTTCGACCGTCTTCTCCGGGGGGAGCGGCCCTTCCCAGGTGGCGGGCGGCTCGGGGACCGCGAGCAGCCGGCGGACCTCCTCGCCCTCGCCCTCGTCCGGCCCGACCAGGGTGAACCTGGCCTCCGGGAACTCCTGGCGCAGGGCAGCGGCCAGCTGGACGAACATCGCGGGGCGCTTGCGGGCCTGGAGCCGCGCGAGGTAGAGGACCTCCGGCGGCCCGTCGGGCACGGCGACGACCGGCGCCTCGGGGACCCCGTTGAACAGCTCGACGAGCGGGAGGTCGGCCCCGTTGACGGCGAGCACGTCGCCGCGCTCGCGGGGGGTGAGGAAGAAGACGGCTCCGGCCCCGCGCAGCACCGGG
>JAHECE010000315.1 GCA_024641895.1 Actinomycetales bacterium | reverse complement strand
CAGGGGCAGCGCCCCGACCAGCTCCGCGAGGGCCAGCAGGCGCTCCTCGATGTACCCGGGCGTGCCCTCGGGATCGAGCGGCAGGGGATCGACGCCGTCGGGGATCCCGTCGGAGTCCGTGTCGGCCGCGCAGGGGTCCGTGCGCCGCGCGGGCTCGACGTGCAGCACCTCCGCGCCGTCGGCCAGCCCGTCGCCGTCCGAGTCCCCGACCAGCGGATTCGGGCACCCACGACCCTCAGCCAGGTCGACCTCGGTCCCGTCGAGCAGCCCGTCATCGTCGCTGTCGGGGTCCAGGGGGTCGGTCCCGGCAGCCGCCTCCCCACCGTCCACGAGGCCGTCGTGATCGGCGTCGGCGTCACAGGGGTTCCAGCCGAGCGCGACCTCGTCACGGTCCGACAGCCCGTCGCCGTCGGAGTCCGCCACGAGCGGATCCGGGCAGCCGGCGAAGGACTGCAACGCGACCTCCGCTCCGTCATCGAGCCCGTCCCCGTCGGTGTCGGCCCGGGTCGGATCGGTGCCGTGGATCTGGACCTCCGCGCCGTCCCCGAGCGCGTCGCCGTCCGTGTCGGGTTGTGCGGGATCGGTCCCGTACAGCGCCTCATCGAGATCCGAGAGGCCATCGCCGTCGGTGTCGATCGGCTCGAACAGCGCGAAGGGCGAGAACGAGGCGGTGAGGCCGCACACGACGCGATTCTGCGGGTCCACCGCGGTGGTGATGTCCACCCACGTGTCCGCCGCCCCGTCCCCGTCGGTGTCCTCGAGGTGCATCAGACGCAGCGCCTCTTCGTTCCCGAAGGCGATGGCGTCGTAGTCGATGCACAGCTCGGCGAGGCCGCTGAAGGTGGCGCTGGTGGTGATCTCGAAGTAGGTCGGCGGCGCGCCCAGGCGGAAGCCGGCCGGCGGCGGCGCGCCCATGCTGCTGGTCGTGACCGTTGTGCCGCCGCTGCCCGTGACCTCGCCAAAGACGATCGAGACCGGCGTGCCGCCGGTGGTGGTGTCGACGGGGGCCACCGCGACGCCGACGCCGACGGGTGTCGCGGCGCCGACCAGGGGGATCCGGTGGAGCTCGTAGCCGCTCACGCCGTCGTCCGCGAAGAAGTAGAGCTTGTCGCCGGCGACCGTCAGGTAGTAGGGGTTGGACGAGGCCGGACCGGGGTTGACGTCGGCCACCAGCTGGGTGCCGGCTTCGGTGCCGTCGGACTGCCACAGCTCGACCCCGTGGACCCCGTCGTCGGCGGCGTAGTACACGTGGGACGCGGTGCCGGCCTCTTGGTCGAGCAGCTGCGGCTGCGCGATCGAGTGCGCCGGGCCGGGGATCCGCGGGTCCGGTGGGGACCTGGGCGGCGTAGAAGAAGAGCTCGCTTCCGCGCGCGACGAAGCGCTCCGGGAAGGCCCCGTTCTGGGAGTAGCTGACGTTGCCCGAGATGGGCTTGACGAGCCGCGTCCCCGCGGGCGTGCCGTCGGAGGTCCACAGCTGGTGGCCGGACGCGCCCCTGAAGAACGAGAAGTAGCCCTGGTCACCGATGGCCAGGAAATCGGCCCGGTGGACGAACTCGGGGCCCACCCAGGGCAGACCCCCGCCGCCCGGCGTCAGGGGCTGAGCCAGCAGGGAGGTGCCCTCGAAGGTCGCGTCGGTGCGGTACAGCCCGCGCTCCAGCAGGCCGGAGGCGCCGTACGCGTCGCTGACCCACAGGAAGGCCTGGGTCACGCCCGCCGCGAGGAAGTTGGGGTACGACCCCCCGCCCGGATTCAGGTCGCGCAGCAGGCGCGTGCCCGCGGCGGTGCCGTCCGAGGCCCACAGCTCGGGCCCCCACGGCGCAGCGCCGTCGGAGAAGTACAGCTGCCCCGCCGCGCTGCCGACGCTGTAGGGGGAGTAGGGGCCGGTCGTGGCGTAGATGCGGATCGTGTTGGCCGCGGTGCCGTCGCTGCGGTAGAGACCCGCCCACGGGTCCGCGCCCTGTCGGACGAAGAAGTAGAGCTGGCCGCCGAAGCTCGTCAGGAAGCGCGGGGTGGCGTGCCCATTGGGGTCTCCGGGCAGCACGATGTCCTTGACCAGCTGGGTCCCCGCGGCCGTACCGTCCGTGCGCCACAGCTCCTCCCCGGACTGGGAGGTGCGCGCCGCGAAGAAGAGCGTCCCGGCCGGACCCATGTCGGGCGCGAAGTGCATGCGCCGCGGGTTCGAGCCGACCGGGCCGGGCTCCAGGTCCGCCAGCATCGCGGTGCCGGCGGCGCTGCCGTCGCTGACCCACAGCTCGCGGCCGTGCACGCCGTCGTCGGCGGCGAAGTAGAAGCGGCCGAAGGCCGCGGCGACGTGCTGGATGCCGACGTTGTTGAGCGTGTCGTGGGACGGCAGGGGCCAGGTGGCCGGCGGCGCGGACGACAGGCCTGGGTCCGGCAGGATGTCCAGGACCATCGTCTGGGCGGGCGCGACGGAGCCGAGCAGCAGCGCGGCGAGCAGGGAGCGGAGGGGCGGCATGGGGGGACCTCGAGGCGGTGGTTCGTGGGCGGCGGGGTCCGCCCGGGGCTCCGCGTCCGATC
>JAHECE010000314.1 GCA_024641895.1 Actinomycetales bacterium | reverse complement strand
GTCGACCACCGAGGTCCGCACGCGCGGCGCGACACCCTCGATGACTGCGGCCGGGCCGGCGAGCACGACGTCGTTCTCGCCGGCCAGCGCCTCCGCGACCTCGTGGACGTGCCTGCGCACACCGCCGCCCGCCGATCCGCACACCTGCACGATGCGCCTTCGGCGCCGAGCCTCAGCCACCGGCACTCCTCCACTCCCGCAAACTCGCTCTGTCCCCGACGACCATGGCACCCGCGACCGACAGGCCCGCGAGCGACGCGCCCAGGAAGCCCGCAAGCAGCGCGGCGATGACCCCTGACCCTGCCAGGTCGAGCACTGCGCCCGTGGCCCAACGGCCGATCACGGCCCCGACGACGGCGCCTGCGCCAGCGACGAGGGTCGTCCGCGCGAAGCCCGGCAAGCCCGCGCAGACCCGCGCCAGCGCCACGAGCAGCGCAGCGCCCGCGACCGTCATGCCGATGGAGTTGCCGACGGCGAGCGCCACCAGCGTCGCAGGACCGTCGCCGCCGTCGGGCACCAGGATCTTGATGGCGACGAGCGAGGCCGCGACGACAGCCAGCCAGCCGGCCGCCGTCGCGATGACCGCGGCGCGGGCACGATCGACCGCGTAGAGCGCCCGGGTGACGTGAAAGACCAGCGCGAGGCCGAGCAGACCGGGCGCCATCCAGGTCAGCGTGTCGGTCATGCCTGCCGCGCCCCCGCGCCCGAGCTCAGAGAACACCACCTGCACGGCGGGGGCGGCGGCGACCAGAGCCCCGGCGCCGAGCACGGCAACCGCCGTCACGGCACTCGTCGACCACGAGGCGATCCGCGTGTAACCGACCATGTCCGAGGCCGCGGCCCGCGCCGCCAGGCGCGGAAAGACCACGGTCGCCAACGGGACGGCGAGCACGGCGTAGGGCAGGAAGTAGACCGCCTGGGAGTACTGGAACACGTTGTAGGTGCCGAGCGGCCCGGACCCCTTGGCCAGGACCAGCGTCACCACGACCGCGAGCTGCTGGGCGAGGAGGGCTCCGATGCCGGCGGCCGCCAGGTTCCGGGCCCGGAGCGCGACACCGGGCGGGAAGCGGAACGTCGGCCGCAGTCGCACGCCGGAGCGCAGCACGGGCACCAGGAGCGGCAGGCTCATGGCCGCAACCCCTGCCGTGGTGCCCCAGGCCAGCCAGCGCAGGGCCTGCGCCGGCAGGAGGTCGGGTGCGTCCTGCATGTTCTGCGCGGTGGCCCCGAAGGCCAGATAGGCGACGATCACGACAACGCTGGACAGCAGCGGCGCGAATGCCGGGAAGAAGAACTTGCGCTGGGCCTGGAGCACTCCGGTCAGGACCACCCCGACCCCGTAGAGCACGATCTGGGGTGCGAACACCACGAGGAAGTAGCGACCCGCCTCGACCTGGGCGGCCAGCGCAGCGTCGTCAAGCCCTGGGCTCGTGGGAAGCGCCTCGATGATCGCTTGAGCGAAGACGGCGACGGCGATCGCGATCGGCGTGAGGACCGCAACCGCCCACGTCAGCAGCGCCGAGGCGATCCGGTTGACGTCGCCGCGAAGGTGCGCCGCCAGCGGCCCCGCGAGCAGCGGGATCACCGCGCCCGCAAGGGCTCCACCGGCCGCGACCTCGAACAGGACGTTCGGGAGCGTGTTCGCCGTTGCGTAGGCGTCGCCGATCGCGGTGTCCCCGACGGCGTAGTTCTGGCCGAGCCAGCGGCCGAAGCCGACGACGCGGCTGAAGATCGTGAGGACGGCGATCATGCTGGCCGCCCCGGCCACGGAGCCCAGGACGCGGCGCGCGCTCACCTCGGGGCTCGACCCCAGCCGTCGACGCGGCGCAGGATCGGAGTCCGCTCGATGACCGTGGAGAAGCTCACCTTCTCAGACGCGACGGTGAGGCCCAGGACGCCCGCGAGCGCGGCAGCTCGCACGGGCCAGGCCGGCGTGAGGATCAGCGCAGTCCCGGCTAGCGCCCCGAGGGCGTTCGCGCCGGTGTCGCCCAGCATCGTCCGCTCACCGAGGTCCCCCGGCAGCGCCGCGAGAGCGGCACCGCAGGTGGCGGCTGCGACGGGTGCCGCCGGGCCGCCCAGGACCGACAAAGGCGCCGTGATCAGGACGACGGACTTCAGGGCGCGCCCAGGTCGCAGGTCGAGGAGGTTGACGAGGTTGGCGGTCCCTGCGACCAGGGCGCCGGAGGTGACGACGTCTGCGACGCGGGCAGCGCGGCTCGCCCCACGTCCGCCGCCCGTCGCGATGGCGGCGGCGAGCATCGAAGCGGCGGAGATGCCCAGCAGCTTGGCGCCGCCGGTCGTGAGCCTGCCCTTGGCGAGGGCACCGACATGTCCGCGGAACCCTTTGGACCGGCCCGCTGCGCTCTCGGTGAGGTCGTCGACCGCCCCGAATCCCCCACCCGCCACGCCGGCGATCACGCCGGCGACCGCGCCGGGTCCCGCGACGACGACGCCAGCGGTGGCACCGGCGGCAACCGCGGCGCCACCGAGCAGCGAGACCTGACGGCCCGCGTAGTTGGTCCGGCTCCACCGCTGCGGACCACCCGG
>JAHECE010000313.1 GCA_024641895.1 Actinomycetales bacterium | reverse complement strand
TCCGGAACAACGCCACGGTCATGGGGGTGCTGTTCGTCGTCTTCAGCGCGAGCCTGCTCGGCGACGCGTTCTCGATCCTGGCCGGCTGACCAGGCCCTCCGGGCCTCGGGGCCGCGGGGCCGCGGGGCCGCGGGGCCTCAGGAGAAGACGGCCTGGCGGAGCTCCTCGCGCGCCTCGCACGCGGCCTTGATCCGCTCGAGCTGCTCGTCGCTGCACTCGAGATTGAAGACGTCGCGGATGAACTCGGGCAGGTCCGGGCGGTAGTCGTGTGCCCAGGCCCGGTAGGCGCCCGGGATCTGGGCGTTCTTCATGTCGACCAGGAGCTGGAGGAAGGTGGTGACGGGTCGCCAGCGCATGGAGGCCGGGATGCCCCGCGGCGATCGCCCGGGCACCTCCTCGATCTGGGGGCGGTCCGGGCCGAGCCAGGCCGGTGGACCCGCGAGCAGCTCGGGCGAGAACTTCGTGACGCCGTCGTTGTCGTGACTGATCAGGACGTAGCGGACGTCCGCTCGCGCCGCGTCGTCGATGGCCCGGAACTGTTCGTGGTCGTTCACGATCGCGACCCTGCTCCGATCGACGTCCAGTCGCTGCGGGTCCTGGAGCTCCTGATACCAGCCGCTCCCGGCGGGAGTGCCGATCCACAACGCCCGGTCGATCCCCAGCGCCTCGGGCCCGATGGTTCCCCAGCCCACGAAGGGTGACTGGCTGGTGTGGGCGCCGAGGGACTCGCCGAAGACGACCACCTTGGGCCGGTTCTCGACGGGCATCGTCCGCACCCGGGCCAGGATGCGCAGCCACAGCAGCCGGTTCTGGTCGCGCGCCCGGCCGATCATCCCCAGTGACAGGGGAGAGGGCCGCTTGGAGTACTGCAGCGTGACCGACGCGACGTCCCCGCGCGTCAGGTACTGGGTGGTCGCGGACGCGACGTAGTTGACGTAGCCGGATCCGGTCGGCGAGATCAGGACGATGAGGGATCGAGACCACGCGTCGGTGCGGTCCATCTCGGCGAGCGCCAGGTCGACCCGGGCCGAGGCGGTCGCCCCGTGGTCGAGCCCGATGTAGACCGCGATCGGCGTTGCCCGTGGCTCCTCCTGCATGACCGCCGCGATCGACCAGCCGGGATCCCCAGGCGCGAACCGGTCCTTGATCAGGTCGGGCACCTCGTCCGGTCGCTGAGGCCGCACGCCGGTGGAGACGTGACGTCGGCCCTCGCGTCCCAGCCCTTCCCAGGACACCAGGCTCTCGGGGCTCCCGCTGACGGACGGCGTGGTCCACTGCGCGCTCGTCGCCTCCTCCATCCCCGCCTGGTAGCTGGCGGCGCCGGACTCGATCTGCGCCATCGCGCGGCTCCAGAGCGCGTGGACGCCGAACGTGATCGATCCGAGGGTGGCCACCTGCGCGGCGCGATGCCACGTCGTCTCCGAGCCGGGGAGCACCCGACTGCTCACCGAGCCCAGTGCCCGGCTGAGCCAGCGCTCAGCGACTGTCACGGCTCCGACGGTCAGGACCACGCCGGCGCCCGCGGCCAGCCCGAGCAGGGTGCTCGCCTGCGCGGGGTCGGTCGCCTGCTCGGGCGGTTGCGAGCGTTGGCGCAGGTGCTCGAACAGCGCGTTCGTGGCAAGTCCGACGGGGATCCCGACCGGAAGCCGGGCGAGCCGGCCCCGGGCGCCGACGGCGCGGTCCAGCGAGTCGGTGGCGGCGCGCCCGCCGGCGAGCGCGGCGGCTCCGAGGCCGGTGACGCCGAAGCGCCAGGCGGTCCGCCCCGCCAGGTTTCGGACCGGAGTCCGGGCGTCGGACCTGCCGAGGAGCGCGGCGGCTCCGAGGCCGACCGGGACGAGTGCGAGGTCCAGCAGGAGCGCCGTCCTGCGCTCACGCTGCTCGTCGGTCCACGACGTGGGCCACGGCAGCGCGGGTGAGATCGCGGCGCCGGCCCCGTCGATCAGGGCCTGCGCTCCCGCGGAGAGCAGGTAGTGCGTTCCGGTCGACAGGCCCGTGATCAGGCCCTGGTCTGCCCAGCTCCGTTCCGAGAGGGTCCGGGCGAAGGTCGGCGGCACGTTCCCGGACGCCACGACGATCCCCACCTGTGCGCTGTGCCCGACGATCGGCTGCTGTGCCATCGGTCCACCTCCTGGGCCAGTCAATCAGGCCGCACATCAGGGAGGCGACGCTTTGTCGGGCCAGGCGGGCTCGACCAGCGAGCGCGCACGCTCAGGTGAGCCAGAGGACCCCGACCAGCCACGCGCTCGCGGCGACGAGTGCGCCGGCCAGCTCGACCAGGATCGTGATGCCCGTCGCCTTCAGGGCGCTGACGGTCGCCCGCCAGGCCGGCGCGGGTTCCCGCAGACGCGCGAGCTCGGCCAGGTAGACCCCCAGCACGAATCCGATCGCCAGCCCGACCACCGGAATGACGAAGAAACCGATCGCGCCCGCCACGGCCCCCCACAGCAGCGCCGAGCCCGGGACTGCGGAGCGCTTGAGGTGCCGGCCTGCGAGGAGGTACTTCCCGACGGCGGCCCCGCCCAGGGCCAGGACCGCGACGGCGAGCAC
>JAHECE010000312.1 GCA_024641895.1 Actinomycetales bacterium | reverse complement strand
CGTGCACGGCTCGGCGCCGGACATCGCGGGCCAGGCCAAGGCGGACCCGACGGCGACGATCTCGTCCGTCGCGCTGCTGCTGCGTCACCTCGGGCACGACGCGGCTGCGGACACGATCGACGCCGCGGTCGTCGCGGACATCGCCGAGCGGGGCACCGCGCCGAGGAGCACGAGCGAGGTCGCCGACGCGATCGCCGCGCGCGTAGCGGGCTGACCGTCGTCGCGGCGCGCCCGGTGCGCCGCGCGCCGTCGCCCCCATGCCTTCTTTGACACCCACGGTGGAGAACCCAGAATGAGCGCACGCGAGACGATCCAGCCCGACCTCCTGTCGCACGAGGAGGTGCAGTACTCCGACGAGGTGCCCGACGTCGTCGAGCCCGACGCCGACCCGGCCCAGCGCTGGGAGATCCGGCCGAGCGGGTATCCGCGGTCGGCAGAGGAGCGGTTCGAGGCACTTCAGGAGCTCAAGTTCGGCACGGTGTTCACCGATCACCTTGCCCACTCCGTGTGGACCCCCGGTGAGGGGTGGCACGACCGGCGCATCGAGGCCTACGGCCCGATCACGCTCGACCCGGCCTCCTCGGTGTTGCACTACGGCCAGGAGATCTTCGAGGGTCTCAAGGCCTATCGGTACGCCGACGGATCGATCCGGTGCTTCCGGCCGGAAGAGAATGCGCGCCGGTTCGCGCGCAGTGCTCGGCGGCTGGCTCTGCCCGAGCTGAGCGTGGACGACTTCATGGGCTCGCTGATCGGTCTGGTGCGGACCGACGTCGACTGGGTCCCCGACGGCGAGGGGACGAGTCTGTACCTGCGACCGTTCATGTTCGCCTCCGAGCGGTACCTGGGTGTGCGCCCGGGGCAGTTCGTGGACTACATGGTCATCGCCTCGCCGGTCGGGCCGTACTTCACCCACGGGTTCAAGCCGGTCGCGATCTGGGTCGCCCAGGACTACCACCGTGCCGGCCCGGGCGGTACCGGTGCGGCCAAGTGCGGCGGCAACTACGCCGCCTCCCTGCTGCCCCAGCAGGTTGCGTACTCCCACGGGTGCGAGCAGGTCTGCTTCCTCGACGCCGCGACGAGCAGCGTGATCGAGGAGCTCGGCGGCATGAACATGTTCGTCGTCGAGTCCGACGGCTCGGTGAGCACGCCGGCGCTGACGGGGACGATCCTCGAGGGGGTCACCCGCGCGTCGATCATCCAGCTGCTCCTCGACGCCGGACGCCCGGTGAAGGAGCGCGAGATCACGCTCGCTGAGCTGCAGGACGGGATCCGGTCCGGCGCGGTGGCCGAGGTCTTCGCGTGCGGCACGGCTGCTGTGATCACCCCGATCGGGCGCCTGGTCGGCGAGGGCTTCGACCTGACGGTGGCCGACGGCGCCCCCGGGGGCACCACGATCGGCCTCCACCGCCAGCTGACCGACATCCAGTACGGCCGCGCCGAAGACCCCCACGGCTGGATGCAGCGCCTGGCCTGAGGGCGCCGAGGGCGCGAACGTCGGTGTCCGGGTGTCGGCGTACGGGCCCACAGGTGCGCCGACACCACCCGCCGAGCCGCCCCGGTCCGCTTATTGGCGTGTGGCATGATGAGGACGTGAACAACGCCGGCCTCATTATCGGCTGAGCGCGTCCGGCCCCAAGAGGCCGGGCGCGCCGACCTCCCGTACCACGGGGGGTCTTTTTGTTGCCGGGCACACCCCAGCCCGGCAGGACAACGGAGTCACCCAGCACCAGACGACGGAGAGCTCACGATGAGCAGCCAGGAAGTCCCGCAGGAGGATGTCCTCGCGGATGTCGAGGTCTACGACACGACCCTGCGCGACGGCGCGCAGCAGGAGGGCATGAACCTCTCGGTCGCCGACAAGATGGCGATCGCGCCCTTGCTCGACGAGCTTGGTGTCGGCTTCATCGAGGGCGGCTGGCCCGGCGCCATCCCGAAGGACACGGAGTTCTTCAAGCGTGCGGCCAAGGAGCTGGACCTCAAGAACGCCGAGCTCGCGGCGTTCGGGGCCACCCGCAAGCCCCACGTCCGCGTGCGTGACGACCAGCAGGTGCGCGACCTCGTGGACTCGGAGGCACCCGTCGTCACGCTGGTCGCCAAGAGCGACGTGCGCCACGTCGAGCGGGCGCTGCGCACGGAGGGCGCCGAGAACCTCGAGATGATCCGAGACACGGTCGCCTACCTACGCGACGAAGGCCGCCGCGTCGTCGTCGACGCCGAGCACTTCTTCGACGGTTACCGGTTCGACCCGGTCTATGCGGTCGCGGCTGTCGCGGCCGCGTTCGAGGGCGGCGCCGAGACCGTGGTCCTCTGCGACACCAACGGCGGCATGCTGCCCGACTGGGTCTACGAGATCGTCGTCGCCGTCGGCGCTGAGGTGGACGGGCGCCTCGGCATGCACGCCCACAACGACTCGGGCTGCGCCGTCGCCAACACGCTTGCTGCCGTCCACGCCGGTGCGCGCCACGTCCAGGGCTGCATCAACGGCTACGGCGAACGCACGGGCAACGCGGATCTCGTCACGGTGGTCGCCAACCTGGAGCTCAAGCTCG
>JAHECE010000311.1 GCA_024641895.1 Actinomycetales bacterium | reverse complement strand
CCGCCGAGCGCGGCGGCGTCTACGGCGTCGAGGCCGCCGGCGAGTTCTGGCCGCTGGTCGCCGACGCCCGCGGCTAGCGCGCCGACGGTCGCCGATCGGCATAGGGGCCGGCGCCAGCCGGTCCCCTGCCACACCACCCGGCATGCGGGTCCGCACCGGGCGGTTCGGGAGGCTAGCGTGGTGCCAGCCGTGGGAGACCGAGTCGATCGAAGAAGGCGGTCGGCATCGCGAAGTGGGCCCCGGGCGAGTGCGCCGCGAACCACCACCGCCGAACGTTCTGGGCGGTGTGGATGGCGGCTGGCCCGCTGACCCCCATCGCGACCAGACGCGGATACGCGGTCGTGCCCCGCTTCCATTGCTTGAGCTGGAGCATCCGGAGTCGCGCCCGGATCCACTCGTCGAGGTTGCGCCTCGGCGTCGGCACCTGGCAGATCCCGAAGTACCCCAACCAGCTCCGGAGGTAGGTCGCCACCTCGCTGATCACCGTGCGCAGGCTCGCCCCGCGGTTCCGGCTGGTCAGCTCGCGTATTCGGTCCTTCAGCTTGTCCACGGCGCGCGGGGCGACGCGTCGGCGCGTGGTGCCGCCACCCTGGCGGAACGTGAACCCGAGGAACTTGCGGTTCCACGGCCGGTCCACCGCGCTCTTGGCCGCGTTGATCCGCAACCGCAGGCGAGTCAACTCCCTCTGCATCAGGGCCATGACCCGTTCGCCAGCCCGCTGCGACCGCACGTACACGTTGCAGTCGTCAGCGTAGCGCACGAATCGGTGGCCCCGAGCTTCCAGGACCCGATCCACCTCGTCGAGGAGCACGTTGGCCAGCAGCGGCGACAGCGGGCCGCCTTGCGGCGTTCCCTCGACGCGGTCGGTCACCACCCCGTTGCTCATCATCCCCGCCGTGAGGAAGGCCCGCACGATGCGGAGCATCCGGCGATCCGCGATCTTCTTCGCCAGCCGTCCCATCAGCACGTCGTGGTTGACCCGATCGAAGAACCGCTCGAGGTCGACGTCCACGACCCACGTGTACCCGTCCTGGATGTACTGCTGCGCCTCGTGCACGGCGTCGTGCGCGCTGCGTCCAGGCCGGAACCCGTGGCTGTGCGGCGAGAAGTCTGGGTCAAAGCGCGGCCCGAGCACCTGCAGGATCGCCTGCTGAACGAGTCGATCCATCACCGTCGGGATGCCGAGCTCGCGCTCGCCTCCATCCGGCTTCGGGATCGTGACCCGACGCACCGGCTGCGGTTCGTAGGTCCCGGCGAGCAACATCGCGCGTAGGGCCTCGCCGCTCCGCGCCAGCGCGTCAGGCAACTCGTCCACGGTCATCCCGTCGACACCCGGACTTCCTCGGTTCCGACGGACCCGCGCCATTGCTGCCGCGAGGTTCGCGTCCGCCACCACTTCTTCCATCAGCCCGTCCCATGGTGGGTGTGCCGGTTCGGCGTCCACCCGCGCGGGTTCGTCGCTGCGCCGACCCTCGCCGGCTTCACCAGCGATCTTCGGCGCAAGCCCTCGCTGCCGAGGCATCTGACGCGGTCCGTTGCGGAGGTTGTCGTCGGTCACCCGTGCCTCTCGTTTGGCCCTTCGTCAGCGCCACAGGCTTCCGGTTTCTTCACCGGCTTCGGCGCCGACTACTACGGCCGCTGCTGACCCCTCGCTCCGCCTCGACCGGCGTCGCCCTTTCAGGCGTGAGGCGAGGTCTCCCCAGGTAAGAACATCGGCCTTCCTCGCACGACCGTCCGATCTACGGCACCAACCCTTGGCCACGAGAGCTTCGCGATCATTTGTTCGCTCGCCCTGGCGGGTACCGCCTGATATCGGCTTCCTGTTCGTCGGCCCGCGAGTTTGCTCCCCGCTTCCTCCAGACCCTTGCTCGCGCTCGGGCCCTTGCGGCTCGCTTCGGTCCCTGCGGCCAGGTTCCGAGAGGACTTGCACCTCCAAGTCGATGCCCATGCTGGGCGCACAAACGCAAAACGCCCCGGCTCATCGCCGGGGCGTCGGGGACGATGGAGCTCGTTGCCGAGCTCCGTTGAACCTACGGGTTCAGGTCGGAGAGCAGCTTGAACTCGACGCGGCGGTTCTTCGCCTGCGCCGCCTTCAGCTTGCCACCCTTGAGGCCGTCGATCGGCGCCGAGGGAGCGGTCTCGCCGTAGCCCTTGGCGGTAACGCGGTCCGCGGCGACGCCCTTCGACTCGAAGTACGCCTTGACCGAGTCGGCGCGCTGCTGCGACAGCTCGAGGTTGGCGTTGTCGTCACCGACGTCGTCGGTGTGGCCCTGGACCTCGAGCTTGATGTCCGGGTAGTCGCTCATGACCTTGACGGCCTTGTCGAGGATCTTGTTCGACGACTTCACGATCTCGGCCGAGCCGGTCTTGAAGTTGATGCCCTTGATCACGCCGGTGAACTTCGCCAGCGCGGCCGGGACCTCGTCGGGGCAACCGTCGGTGTCCTGGTAGCCGTTCTTGGTCTCCATCTTGTCGGGGCAGTTGTCGGCGCCGTCGAGCACGCCGTCACCGTCGTTGTCCGGATCGGGGCAGCCGTCCTCGTCCTGGAAG
>JAHECE010000101.1 GCA_024641895.1 Actinomycetales bacterium | reverse complement strand
TTCTGCACGCGCCGCTCGGTGGGCAGGCCGTTGTCGTCCCAACCCATCGGGTAGAAGACGGTGCGCCCGCGCATCCGCTGGAAGCGCGCGACGAGGTCGGTGTGCGTGTAGGAGAACACGTGCCCGACGTGCAGCGACCCCGAGACGGTGGGCGGCGGCGTGTCGATCGAGTAGACGTCCTCGCGGGCGGCGGTCCGGTCGAAGGCGTACGTGCCCGCCGCGTCCCACGCGGCGTCCCAACGGTGCTCGAGGCCGTCCACGGAGACCTTGTCGGGCGCCGTCACGGTGGGGAGCAGACCTCCGGCGCCGGAGTGCGGGTCGGTCTCTGCGGTATCGATGGGGGTGGCCTCGCTCATGGTGCAGCATCATCTCAGATGCGGCAGGGGACCCCGACCGCCGCACGGCGAGGGTCGGCGACCAGGTGGTCGGCGGCCCTCGCCGGTGCCCGACGGGCCTAGCCGTGAGCGTGCGGAATGCCCTTGTAGGTCTGCGCCGTAGAGCTCACCGCGGAGCCCCAGCCGCCGGGTCCGCTGTCGTAGCCGGGACCGCCGTGCGCGCCGAAGTGCGCGGTCGGGACGCCGCCGCCCGTTCCTTCGGAGGCGACGTAGCCCGCGTGGCCCGGGTGCAGCTGAGCCACGTCGGAGTTGTTCGCCGCGGCGGCCCCCGCCGAGGCGATGATCAAGCCGGCTGCCAGCGCCGTTGCTGTCAGGGTGCGTCGCATCTGTCTGCTCCTTTGGGACCATCGTCCCTGTTGGGGACCCCCGTTGCACGGTAGTTGGCTCCGATGGTGTTGTCCAGGTCCATGGACGACCCAGCGCCGGCTGCGCCTGCCCCACAGGGTCCGTCGGGCCCCGGTTCTCCGCGCTGTCGCAGGCATCCCAGTGCCCCGGCCACCGGGCCATACGCCGGTGGAGCATGATGGGCGAGGACCGGGACGCGCGGGAGCAAGGGAGACGCCCGATGGCACTGTCGATCGGCTACGCGGCGATGCTCGAGCAGTTCCACCCGCGCGAGGCGGTCGAGCTCTCCGTGCACGCGGAGGGCCGCGGGTTCTCCGGGGTGATGGCCGCCGACCACTTCCAGCCCTGGGTGCCGCAGCAGGGCCAGAGCGCCTTCGTCTGGAACGTGCTCTCGGCGATCGGTGAGCGCACCACCGGCGACCTGGGGCCGGGCGTCACCGCCCCGACCTTTCGCTGGCACCCCGCGATGGTCGCGCAGGCCTCGGCGACCCTGGCGGCCATGTACCCGGGGCGGCACTGGCTCGGCCTGGGCAGCGGGGAGGCGCTGAACGAGCACGTCGTGGGGGGTTACTGGCCCGAGGCGCCCGAGCGGATCAACCGGATGTTCGAGGCGATCGAGATCATCTCCAAGCTGTTCTCCGGCTCGCTCGCCGGGCGGGACGTCAAGCACGCCGGTGAGTTCTACAAGCTCGAGTCCACGCGCCTGTGGACCATGCCCGAGGTGGCGCCGGAGATCCTCGTCGCCACGGCCGGACCGGTGACCGCCAAGCGGGCAGGTCGGCACGCGGACGGGCTCATCACCGTGGGCGCGCCGCTGGAGAAGATCGAGGGGCTCTTCGAGCGCTTCGCGGCGGGAGCCCGCGAGGCCGGCAAGGACCCGGACGCGATGCCGAAGGTGCTCCAGCTGCACCTGTCCTGGGCGGCGACCGACGAGGAGGCCCTCGCGAACGCGATGACCGAGTGGCCGAACGGCGGCATGAAGTTCCCCAAGGCGGACATCCGGTCCCCGTTCGAGTTCGCGCAGATCGCCAAGCTCGTCCGCCCCGAGGACTTCGAGGGCCGGATGGTCATCTCGTCGGACACGGACGTGCACCGCGCCGAGATCCAGAAGTACGTCGACCTCGGCTTCGACCGGATCTACCTGCACAACGTGGGCCGCAACCAGCGCGCGTGGATCGACGCCTTCGCCGCCGACGTCCTGCCGAAGCTCTCCCGCTGAGCAGCGGCGCGAGACCGGGAGGAGGTGTTCGTGGCCGGGAGCCTCGTCGTCGTCGCACCCGACGGGATCGGGGAGATCGCCGTCGGCTGCGGGCCTGCCGCCCTCGCCGGCGGGCTCGGCGACGCACTGGACCACCTCGCCTGGCCGGACGGGACCACGGGGCTGCGTGACGGTGACGTCGTCGTCGTCGCCAGCAAGGTCGTCTCCAAGGCTGAGGGGCGTCTCGTCCGAGCGACCGACCGCGAGCAGGCGATCACCGAGCAGACCGTGCGCGTGGTCGCTACTCGCGAGCACGCCCGCGGGCTCACGCGGATCGTGGAGAACCCGCAGGGCCTCGTCATGGCCGCGGCAGGCGTCGACTCCTCCAACACCGAGCCGGGCACCGTGCTGCTGCTGCCACAGGACCCGGACCGCTCGGCCCGCGCGCTGCGCGCCACGCTCCAGGCTCGCTGCGCCGTGCGACTCGGTGTCGTCATCACCGACACCATCGGGCGTCCGTGGCGGATCGGGGTCGCGGACATCGCGATCGGCGCGGCCGGCGTGCGCCCGTCCGTGGACCTACGAGGGGCCCAGGACCGCTACGGCAACCCGCTCGCGGCGACGGTCGTCGCCGCCGCGGACGAGGTGGCCGCCGAGGCCGAGCTGGTCAAGGGCAAGACGACGGCCCGGCCGGTCGCCGTCGTCCGCGGCCTGGCCGACCTCGTCACCGACGACGACGGCGCGGGCGCCTCCTCGCTCAACCGGACCGGTCCGGACGACATGTTCGCCCTCGGGACCGACGAGGCCCTCGCGCAGGGGCGCTCCCAGGGTCGTGCCGAGGGCTATACCCAGGGTCGTGCCGAGGGCTATACCCAGGGCCGTGCCGAGGGCTATACCCAGGGCCGTGCCGAGGGCTATGCCCAGGGCTATGCCCAGGGCTACGGCGACGGCGAGGCGAGCGGCACCTCCGAGACCGGCTCGGTCGGCACCAGCACGCGCTGACCGCCGATCTCCGCGATCACCGCGTGCACCCCGTAGACCTCGGCGACCAGCTCGGGCGTCAGCACGTCGGGCGCAGGCCCTGCGGCGCGAACGAGTCCGTCGGCGAGGAGCACGACGTGCTCGCACGCGCGCAGTGCGTGGTTGAGGTCGTGCATCGCCATGAGCACCGTGACGCCGCTCTCCGCTAGGCGCCGCACGAGGTCGAGCAGCGCCAGCTGGGCGCCGATGTCGAGATGGTTCGTCGGCTCGTCCAGGAGCAGGAGCCGGGGTTCCTGGGCGAGGGCGGCGGCGAGGTGGACGCGTTGCCGCTCCCCGCCGGACAGCGTGGCGAGCGCCCGCGCCGCGAGGTCGCCCGCTCCGACCCGGTCGAGGCTCGCCCGGGCGATCGCGACGTCGGACGGCGAGTCCGGACCCCACCGCGAGCGGTGCGGGATCCGGCCGAGGAGGACGACGTCGAGCACGTCGAGCGGGGTGTCGGGTGCGCTCTCCTGCTCGACGAGGGCGAGCCGGCGTGCGCGATCCCGGCGGCTCATCGTGCGGAGGTCGGCTCCGGAGAGCAGGATCGCGCCCCGGTCTGGATCGGCGGCCCCGGCGACGAGCCTCAGCAGCGTCGACTTGCCGGACCCGTTGGGTCCCAGCACGCCCGTGATCGTGCCGGCCGGGACCGTGCAGTCGACGCCGTCGATGATGAGCCGCTCGCCCGCCGCGAAGGTGAGGCGGCTCGTCTGGAGCCAGTCGGCCGGCGCCCGCACCATCAGGTCCCCACCGGTCCCCGGCGCAGCAGGATCGCGAACACCGGCGCGCCTAGCGCGGCCGTGAGGATTCCCACGGGCAGCTCGCGGGGCTCGAAGACGGTGCGCGCGGCGGTGTCGGCCCACAGCAGCAGGATCGCTCCGGCCGGTGCGGCCACCATCAGGACCCGGTGGTGCCGCCCCCCGACCAGCAGTCGCGCGGCATGCGGGACGATCAGCCCGACGAAGCCGATCGCGCCGCTGACGCTCACCAGCGCGCCCGTGAGCAGCGCGACGACGACGAAGATGCTGACGCGGGCGCGCGCGACGTGGACGCCGAGCGAGGCGGCTGCCACCTCGCCGAACGTGAAGGCGTCGAGCGTGCGGGAGGAGGCGAGGAGGACGGGCCCGCCGATCGCGAGGGCTGCGACCGAGATCGTGACCGTGTCCCAGCCCGCGCCCGCCACGGAGCCGAGCAGCCAGCTGAGGATCTCGCGATAGGAGTCGCCGGTCGCGGTCCAGAAGATGAGGAAGGACGTCACGGCGGCGCAGGCCTGGGCCACCGCCAGGCCGGCGAGCACCGTGCGCGTCGGGGTGAGCCGGCCCGAGGATCCGGCCAGTGCCAGCGTGCCGCCCAGCGCGACGAGCGCGCCGGCGAAAGCCGCCACGGGCAGGAGGACCGCGACCCCGAGCACGAGGACGAGCACCGCACCAAGGCTTGCCCCGGCCGACACCCCGAGCAGGTACGGGTCGGCGAGCGGGTTGCGGGTGAGCCCCTGCATGGCGGCCCCGGCCATGGCCAGGCCCGCGCCGACCGCAGCAGCCGTGAGGGCGCGTGGGGCCCTGCTCTGCCAGACGATCGCGTCGCGCAGGTCGGTGAGCGGGTTGGGCCCGAACCCGAGGTGATGGAGCAGCGAGCCGAGCACGTCGCCCGGCGCGATGTCCGCGGGCCCGATCGTCACGGCGGTCAGGACGGATCCGGCGAGGACGACGCTGAGCAGTCCGGCCCACCCGAGCAGTCCGGCCCAGCCGAGGAGGGCACGTCCTGCGACCGGCCCGGCGGGACCTCGAGCAGGTGCGGGGGGCCGGCCCGTCCTCGGCGGCGCGGCGGTCATGGCGTCTCGGCGCCGCCGGCTTCGGGGGCGAACGCCGCGACCTGGTCGACGATGCTGACGACGGCGTCCACGCTGCGGACCCCGGCTTCGCTCGCAGGGAAGGGCACCACGACGTAGCGCTCTGCCTTGACCGCGGCCAGCTGGGCGGTCGTCGGGTTGTCGGCGAGGACCTCCTTCTTGTGCTCCGCGGTGTTCCACGAGGAGTCCACGAGGACGATGACGTCCGGGTCGCGGTCGGCCACGGCCTCCCACGACAACGATGACCAGGTGTCCGCCACGTCGGCCGCGACGTTCGAGAGCCCGGCGGCCTGGAGCACCATCTGCGGAGCCCCGATCCCGGCGCCGACGTACGGGGTCTCCGAGCCCGAGGAGTACCAGAGGGCGCTGAGCCCGCTGTCCGACGGCTCCACGGCTGCGAGCCGAGCCCGCTGCTCGGCGACCAGGGCCTCCGCCGCCGCGGGGGCGCCCAGCAGCGCCCCTGCCTCGGAGATCTGCGCGAACACGTCGTCGAACGTCAGGGGGTTCGGCTGGTACGCGGGCTCCTTGCACGCCGCGGGGGCGACGTAGGACGCGATGCCCAGGTCCGCGAGGGTCCCGCGCTCGCCGGCGCCGTCCGCCGCGAAGACCGACTCCCAACCAGCGAAGACGACGTCCGGCTCGGCTTCGAGCACCACCTCGTAGGACGGCACCCGCTCCGCGAGGACCGGCACGTCCTCGCCCGCAGCGGCCAGCTCCGCGGGCAGCGGCCCGTCGGAGAAGGCCGTCCCCACGAGGTGGTCCCCGAGGCCGAGCGCCAGCACCGTCTCCGTCGCGGAGGACTTGACGGTCACGATCCGCTGCGGTGGCGCGGTGACGGTGACCGGTGTGCCGCAGTTGTCGACGGTGACGGGGTAGCCGGCGTCGTCCCCGGCCGAGGCGGTGGGGGAGGGTGTTTCGACTGGCCCCCCGGCGGCGGTGCTGCAGCCGGCGAGGGCGGCGGCGAGCGCGATCCCCGCGACGGCGGCCGTCCGGGTGCGGGTGGCCGTTCGGCTGGACGACGCGCCGGCGGTGGCTGGGGACGATACGGCGGGACGCACGGGTGCTCCAGGTCTGCTGTGGGAGTGCGGCTGTGCGAGTGGCGCTGTGCCCGCCGGGCGCCCGGCCAGATCGGGCCGGGATGCCGCGGACCAAGTCGGGGTCCGCGGTCCCCGGAGCACTCTACGCCTCGTCCGTGGCGACTCCCGCGGGGAGCCTGCCGACCGAACCGCGCCTCCCACCCGGTGGTCGCGGGACGCGCCCGTCGACGACGACGGCGTCCCGGCGCGCGTCCCCCGCGCCGGCTACGGGGAGGGAGGAGGTGTCGCAGGGATGAGGGGCGGGTCACGGACAGGCGGTGACCGTGAGGTTCGTCGTCGCCGTTGTCGATCGCCAGTTCCCCACAGCCGCGCTGGCCGTGTAGGTGGTGGATCCGAGGCCGGGCACGTTGTCCGTCCAGGCTCCTGTGGTGCGCGGGCTGACCGTCGTGACGACGACCGTGTTCCGCGTGATCTCGTGGCCGGTGGCATACGTCGAGATGGTGGGCGTCCAGGTCAGGTCCACCACGGGGATGCTCTTCGGCGTCACGGCCACGCTGAAGGCGATCGCGAGGGCGGTACTCGAGGCCGTGGACGTGCGGGTGCCCGTGGCGCCGGTGGACGCGCGCAGCTCGTGGTCCGCGGCCACCGACGCCTTCGAGCCGCCGAAGTCGTAGTCCTCGGTCATCCCGGTCGGCGTCGTGAAGCCACCGCCGGCGGCTATCGTGCCGAAGAAGGAGATCAGGAACGAGTTCGCCTTCGTGGTGGTGACGCTCGGGGCGACGATGGTCACCGTCTTGTCGTTGTCGAGCCCGGCCACGTGGGTGCCGGGGACGAGGCCCGTGGCGTTGCGCACGGCGATCAGCCCGCCGCCCGCCTTGGTGCCGCCGACGGGGAAGGAGGCCGTCGTGCCCGCGTCGCCCGCCGTGGCGACTCGCTGGTAGAGCGCGCTCTGGGCGTTTCCGCCTCCGGAGCTGATCAGGCTGAGCTGGGCCCAGCCGGTCGGCGGTGAGGACGAGTTGTCGTTGAAGATCTGGGCGATGAGCAGGTCGCCGGTGGCAACGGCTGCCGGGATGGTCAGGGGCACTGTGCCGCCGGAGATGTCGCCCGTGCTCGTGCCCACGACGCTGAGGGTCAGCGGCACGCAGCGCTGCGCGGAGCTCAGCGCGGTGGGCGGTGCGATCACGTCCGCCTCGAGGTGGCTGCCGGGGTTGGCGGTGGTGCCGCTGAACCCGGCGCCGGACAGGGGCACCTGGGTCAGGCCGACGACCAGAGCGAGCCCTGCGAGCACGGCGGAGGCCGCCGTCGGGGACCGCGACGGTCCCGACCAGCGCTCAAGCGCACCCGAGCGGACTCGGCGCACTGCATCCCCCCGTCAGTGAACCCGGCTTACACCCGGGCCATCGGCTCGAGCAAGGGAAAGATGAGGGATCTGGCCGAGGTCCCGGGCGTGCCAGGGCGTCCCGGCGGAGGTCCGCTGCTGCCCGGGCGGGGCGTGAACCGGTCCTGTCACGGGCAACCTTCGGGCCGGGTGACAATCAGGAGATGGGCCCCACCGCGACGAGGCGATCGCTGCGCGCGACGATCGATGCCGCCATCTTCACCAAAGTGGCGGGCCCGGACGCCTTCGCCAAGCGCGAGCGGATCCACCACACGCCGGGGCCCCGCTGGTTCCCGGCAGATGCCCAGATCCGTCGCGTGCACGACAACCCCGCGATGTATCCGGGTGGGATCAGGGCCCTGCTGCTCCAGTCGCTCCATCCGCTGGCGATGGCCGCGGTGGGCGAGCACTCCGGGTACCGCAGCGACGTCTGGGGCAGGCTCGCGCGGACCAGCACCTTCCTCGCGACCACCACCTTCGGCACCGCGGCCGATGCCCAGCAGGCAGTCGACGTCGTGCGCGCGGTGCACGATCGGGTGAGGGGCGTGGCTCCCGACGGCCGCCCCTACCGAGCCTCGGACCCGCACCTGCTCACCTGGGTGCACGTCGCCGAGGTGGACAGCTTCCTGACGGCGCACACCGCATATGCGCGGGAGCCGCTCACACCGGCCGAGGCAGACCGGTACGTGGCCGAGACCGCCGTCGTCGCCCGGGCGCTCGGGGCGCAGGACGTCCCCGAGACCGCGGCGGGGCTGGCGGCGGCTATCGAGGCCTACCGGCCCGAGCTAGCCGCGACGGCGGGGTCGCTCGACGTCGTCGACTTTCTCCTGCGCGAGCCGCCGCTGCCCTGGATCGCCAGGCCTGCCTACCGCGTGCTCGCGGCGGGCGCCGTCGACCTCCTGCCGGGCTGGGCCCGCGACCTCCTGGGCCTGCCCCACCGGGGGCGGATCGCCCGGGCCGCGGTCCGCCGCGCGACGCTGGTCGTCCTCGCGCTCATGCGCTGGGTCGCGTCGTCGTCCCGACGCCCGGGCTCGTGACGGGGCGTGCCGTCACGAGCCCGGACCTCCGGCCGAGAATGCACGTCGAGGCCGCGACGCCCCCGTCCGGGTCGCCGCGGCCTCGACGTCGTGCTCAGGCCGTCGAGGACACCTGAACGGAGCCGAGCGACGCGCGGCCGGCCTCGAGTCGCGCCACCGGAACCCGCCACGGCGAGCACGACACGTAGTCGAGCCCCGCGTTGTGGAAGAAGTGGATGGACTCCGGGTCGCCACCGTGCTCGCCACAGACCCCGAGCTTGATGCCCGGCCTCGTCGCGCGGCCCTCCTCGACCGCGATCTTGACGAGCCGCCCGACGCCGTCGGCGTCGATCGTCTCGAACGGCGACACCACGAGCACGCCCTTCTCGAAGTACGTCGGGAAGAACTCGCCCTCGACGTCGTCCCGGGAGAAGCCCCAGGCGGTCTGGGTGAGGTCGTTCGTCCCGAACGAGAAGAACTCCGCCGCGTCCGCGATCCGGTGGGCCGTGAGCGCGGCACGGGGCAGCTCGATCATCGTGCCGATCGAGATCGGCAGGTCGACGCCGTGCTGCTGCTCCACCTCGGCGATGATGCCGCGGGCCTCGTCGCGGATGAGGTAGAGCTCCATCACCGAGCCCACGAGCGGGACCATGACCTCGGGCCGTGGGTCCTTGCCCGCCTTGACCAGCTCGGCCGCAGCCTCGGTGATCGCCCGCACCTGGAGCGCGAAGAGGCCGGGGACCTGCAGGCCCAGGCGCACGCCGCGCATGCCGAGCATGGGGTTGGACTCGTGCAGGCGCTGGACGGCCGCGAGGAGCTTGACGTCGGCCGGGTCGGCGCCCCCCTGCGCCTCGGCGAGCGCGACCTTGACCGAGAGCTTGGTGAGGTCCGGGAGGAACTCGTGCAGCGGCGGGTCGAGCAGCCGGATCGTCACCGGCAGGCCGTCCATCGCGGTGAGCAGGTCGACGAAGTCACCCCGCTGGAGCGGAAGCAGCGCATCCAGTGAGGCCTGCTTCTCCGCGTCGGTCTCGGCCAGCACCACGCGCTCGATGAGCACGCGGCGCTCGCCCAGGAACATGTGCTCCGTGCGACACAGGCCGATGCCCTCGGCGCCGAGCTCGCGCGCCCGCTCGGCGTCCTCGGCGGTGTCG
>JAHECE010000310.1 GCA_024641895.1 Actinomycetales bacterium | reverse complement strand
CCGCCCCAGCCGCCGAGCCGGGACCGCCGTCGAGCAACGCCTCGACCGGGTCGGACCCGAGTGCCGTCCCCACGAGCACACCGAGCACGGGAAGCGCGCTCAGCAGCCGCGCGGTGCTCGCCGGGCCGGCGAGTGCGACGCGCCGGGCCGACTCCGCACGGCCCGCCGCGGCGACGCCCAGGGCGCACCGATCGAGGACGTCCGCCAGTGGCGCACCGAGCCGGTCGGCCAGCCCGATGGCCGCTCGCACCGCCACAGCCTGGGCTGCGAACGATCCGGCGGCGTCCGGCTGATCGAGCGCGCCCGCCTCCAGACCGGCGCGGTCGAGTGCGCGCGCCCATGCGGCATGAACCGGCGCCCCTGCCCGCAGGCGGGCGGCCACCTCGGTCATCAGCCCGGCCACGTCGGGGGTCGCGGCACCTCGGCCGGCACGCCCCAACCGCCAACGCCAGCGCCCACGACGCGACGCGCGGACGCCTTCGGAAGCCGTGACCAGCGGCTTCGGCCCGGGCGCCGGACCCATGCCCACGAGCACCGCCAGAGCGACGAGGCCGCCGCAGATGATCGCCGCGATCACCTGCCGCTCCCGACCTCGAGGCGTCGAGCGAGCCGATCCCACCCGGGCCCGGGCACGAGGGCGCCCGCGGCGTCGGCCGTCACCGCGAGGCGACTGGTCAGTGTTCCGCGCGTGTCACGCTCGAGCACCGCGACCTCGGCCAGCCGGCGCACCCCAGACGTCCGCCGGAGGTGGACGACGGCGTCGAGAGCACTCACCGCCTGAGCCGCTATCGCGTCCGCGTCCATGCCGGCGAGCGCGCCGAGGGCGGTCAGTCGGGCCGGCACATCGACCGCGGCATTGGCGTGCACGGTCGCCCAGCCGCCGTCGTGGCCCGTGTTCAGGGCGCCGAGCACGTCGCGAACCTCGGGACCGCGGCACTCGCCGAGCACGAGCCGATCGGGCCGCATCCGGACAGCGGCCCGGACCAGCTGGTCGAGCCCGATCTCACCGGCTCCCTGCACGTTGGCCCGCCGGACCTGCAGCCTGACGACGTGCGGGTGATCGGGATTCAGCTCCGGCGCCTCCTCGATGCAGACGATGCGCTCGTCCGCCGGTACGAGCGAGAGCATCGCAGCGAGGAGGGTGGTCTTGCCGACACCGGTGGCGCCGCTGACCAGGACGTTCGCGCGGCCGTCGACGAGGCCCCGCAGCAGCGTCGCACCCTCGGTCCCGACCATTCCCGCCGCGACGAGCTCGGGGACGCTGAGCGCCCTACGGCGGAGCGTCCGCAGACTGATCGAGGTCCCGTCCGCCGCCAGCGGCGGGAGCACGGCATGCACACGCGTCCCGTCGGGCAACCGACCGTCCACCACCGGGCAGGCGTCGTCGAGGCGCTGCCCGCAGGCGGCAGCGAGCCGGACTGCGAGCGCTCGCGCGCCCGGCTCGTCGAGGTGCTCGCACGGCCAGCGCTCGAGGCCGCACCCGCGGTCGACCCAGACGCCCTGCGCCCCGTTGACCAAGACGTCCGTGACGCCCGGCTCGTCCAGCGCCGGCTGGAGCGGCCCGGCGCCGAGCTGGGCGGCTCGTGCGTCGTTGCCGGCCGCGAGCGCGGAGCCGTTGCCCAGCCCGGTCACGGCGCACGCACGAGCTCGTCGGCGAGGCGGGCAACCGTGCGTGCGATCCGTCCGCGACGGTTGTCGCCCGGCGACTCCCCCCGCTCGGCGGCGGCGGCGGCGCCGCGCTCGGTCCTGGTCGTGGCGGCCAGCGGCAGCCCGCAAGCCTCGGCGAACTCCTCGGGGTCAAGACCACCGGGGCCCGGCGTCCGCACGACCAGGCGAACCTCCGACGTCCTGACCTCACGCGCCAGGAGCGAGGCCGCCGCGGCCGAGCGCAGGTCGCACGCGGCCACGACCAGGAGCGCGTGGCACTCGGGCATCTCGGGCAGGCCGCCGCCCTCGCGGCTCGGGTACCAGGCTGCGGCGTGATCGAGGTCGAGCACCACGAGATCGTGCTCGCTGACCAGCGAGCGCACGGCGTCCGGGACACCCGGGTCATCGGGGCGGGCGCCGCCTCTCGCATCGCCGGAGAGCACCCGAACGGCATGCCAGCGAGGCAGCGCGAGGCTCAGGGCGTCGGGCGGGAACCCCGCACGCTCAGCGCGCAGGTCGACCCACCGGGGTCCGAGCTCCTGCTCGATGCCGAGGAGGAGGTCGAGGCCGCCGCTCGCGCCGTCGAGATCGGCCAGTGCCGTGAGCGTCCCGCCGCGAACGGCCTCACGGGCCAGCGCCGCCGCCAGGGTCGAGGCGCCCGCTCCGCCGCGAGCAGCGGCGACGCCGATCACACGCGCGCGGGGGGCGAGGCGCAGACCGCTCAGGAAACGCAGCAGTGGTTCGGCATCGAGCGGAAGCTCCACGACGGCGCCGGAGGCCGGGGAGAACCGGGCCACCGGCTCACGGGTCCCCTGCCCGTACCGGACCCGGATCACGGGCACGCCGGATGCCGCTGCGGGTCCATCTGTGCAGGAGTCGTCGACGAGCCAGACGTCGCACGGTCCGGACGTGACGACCACG
>JAHECE010000309.1 GCA_024641895.1 Actinomycetales bacterium | reverse complement strand
CGGCGCGGGCTCGGCGTCAGGCTCCGCGGCCTCACCGTCGTCGGCCCCTGCAGCCAGTTCGAGGAGTCCGTCCACGGCGATCGCGGTGGGCTCGCCGACCAGGTCGGTCAGGGAGATCAGCGTGACCGGCTCAGCCGACGCCGTCCTCGTTTGTGCGACCTGCTCCACCTCCAGACCGGCACCCGATGCCCGCACGACCGGCCCTGTGCCCACCAACGGCGCGAGCGCAAGCGCGATCGCAATTCCCAGCCCCCAGAACGAAAACATGACCATCACCTTTGATGTGTGTGCGGAACAGGCCCCGATACCCGTCCCGCTGGTCGTCAATGCAATGCAATGCTTCAAACCTCAGAATGTCGAAGAATCGCAGCGGTGGGCTACATTTCGGTGATCGACATGCGCGACCGGCCCACATTTCTCTGTCGCGACCGGCCAGGCCGGGCTACGATTCCGGGCGGCGCCCACCACGTGGAGCCGTGCCGGCGGGGCTGCCGCTCCGCGCAGGACCAGCAGTCGACCGCAGGGAGACCGGCATGGCGGAACCCGTCGCGGCAGTCGTCGTCACCTACCGGCCCGACGGCGACGCGACGGCCACGCTCCTGGCCGCGCTGGCCCCTCAGGTCGACATGCTCGTCATCGTCGACAACGGCAGCGAGCCGCACGCGGTGGCCGCCCTGGCGAGGGAGGTGGCCTCACTCCCCGGCACGGCCGAGCTCATCGAGCTGGCCAGCAACGCGGGGATCGCCACCGCGCAGAACCTGGGTATCGCCTGGGCCCGCAAGCGGGGCGCGGGGTACGTCCTTCTCTCCGACCAGGACTCGGTACCGGCGCCGGACATGGTCGAGCGGCTACTGGCCGGGCTGGAGCGCGCCCGGGCTGCCGGAGGCGCTCCCGTCGGTGCCGTCGGGCCGGTCACCGTCGACGAACGCGCCGAGGACACGACTCTGTTGTTCGAGGACCGGAGGTGGGGGCCCCGGCGCGCGGACGTCCCGGACACTGACGGCGCACTGGTGCCGGTCGCCTTCCTCATCGCTTCCGGCTGCCTCGTACCGATGAAGGTGCTGGACGCGGTCGGGCCGATGAATGAAGCCTGGTTCATCGACCACATCGACCTCGAGTGGGGCCTGCGCGCGACGCGAGCCGGATACACCCTTTACGGCGTCGCGGGCGCCCACCTCGGGCACCACCTCGGAGACCGCATGACGCGCATCCCGGGCCGAGCGCGCGAGGTACACATCCACTCGCCCGTGCGCAACTACTACATGGCACGCAACACGGTGCTCCTCATCAAGTCGGGATTGCTCCGTCGAGCGTGGCGCTGGGGCTATATGTTCTGGATCGTCAAGTACGCCATCTTCTACGCAGTCTTCGTCGCACCGCGCGCGCGCCGGGCAACATTGCTGCTGCGCGGGTTCAGCGACGGGGTCGGCGGGCGCACCGGGCGACTCGAGTCCTGAGGCGGCGCCCGGAAGTGACGCACCTCTCGGGCCCGTCACAACTTCTCCACGGATTGATCGCGAAGGCTCCCGATCGGCGAAGGAAACCGTCCTTACGATGGAAAGCGTGACGAGCATGTCCTCTGCCGGCCGACGCCGGGGTCCCCGCCACGCGACGCGCCTGCGCCGGCATCCGCTCGTCCGTGCCGCTGCCGTAGCGGCCGTCGGCCTCAGCGCTCTGGTCCTGTCCGGGAGCGCGTTCGCCTACGCGGCCCTGCAGGGCAACATCACGACGCGCGACGTCACCGACCTCCTGGGCGCCGAACGCCCGGGCGGCGGCGAAGCCCCGGGCCCTGTCGACCCCGGGGCAGGCCATGACTTCAACGTCCTCGTCATGGGCTCGGACGTGCGCAGCGGTGCGAACGCCGCGATCGGCGGCGCCCCGGAGACCGAGGGCATGCGCTCCGACACGACACTTCTCGTGCACATCTCTGCAGACCGTACGCGCGCGGACATCGTGAGCATCCCGCGCGACCTGCTCGTGGACATCCCCGCGTGCGCGCGACCGAACGGCGAGCCCACGCCGGCCCAACCCGACACCATGTTCAACGCGGCCTTCGCGACCGGCGGCGACTCGGGTCAGGTCGACTACGCCGCCGCGTGCACGATCAAGACCGTCGAGCAGATGTCCGGGGTCTACGTCGACGACTACGTCGTGGTGGACTTCGCCGGTTTCACCCGCATGGTCGACGCGCTCGGCGGGGTGCCGATGTGTATTCCGGAGGCTGTCAGCGACCGCTATGCGGGCCTCGACCTCGAGGCCGGTCAGCAGGTCCTCAACGGCCACGACGCCCTCGCCTACGCCCGGGCCCGCAAGAACGTCGGCGACGGCAGTGACATCTCGCGGATCGGACGCCAGCAGCTGCTGCTCGGCGCGATGTTCCGCTCCGTGCTGACGAAGAACCTCCTCACCGACCTGCCGAAGCTCTATCTCTTCCTGGACGCCGCGACGGAATCGGTCACCGCCGGGCCGACGATCGGCCGCATCCCGAACCTCGTCGGCCTGGCGAACTCGGTCCGCGCGGTCCCGGCCGGTGGCGTCACCTTCGTGACCATGCCGTTCGACTGGGCCGGCG
>JAHECE010000308.1 GCA_024641895.1 Actinomycetales bacterium | reverse complement strand
CGGTGGCTACGAGCGCAGGCGGCCGTAGCGCTGCGCCAACGCACGCAACGACTCGGCGAGCTCCCGGCTGAGCCCGTTGGCGGGCATGCGCCACGACCAGTTCCCCACGAAGACCGAGGGGTCGTTCATCCTCGCTCGGTTGTCCAGGACCAGCAGGTCCTGGATCGGGATCACGGCGACGTCGGCCCGGGAGCCGATGGCCGCCTCGATGAAGGACCACACGATGCGACCGATCTCGTCGCTCAGGGAGAACTGGTAGTACTGCGCGACCTGCTCACGCATGTCGGCGTCGAGTCCGTCCCACCAGCCGTGGAGGGTCTCGTTGTCGTGAGTACCGGTGTAGGCGATGCACGACGTCGAGAAGGTGTGTGGCCGGTGGGGGTTGTCGGGCGTGCCGTCGAAGCCGAACTGGAGGATCCGCATCCCGTACAGCCCGTTGTCGTCCCGCAGCTTGTACACGTCGTCGTCGAGGGTGCCGAGGTCTTCTGCCACGAAGGGCAGACCGGGGAACTCGCGGGCGAGCACGTCGAAGAACGCCTGGCCCGGGCCGTCGACCCAGCGTCCCCCCCGCGCGTCCGGGGCGCCTGCGGGGACCTCCCAGAACGCGGCGAGAGCCCGGAAGTGGTCGATGCGCACGATGTCCGTGAGGTCGACGCACCGCCGCAGGCGTTCGACCCACCACCGGAAGCCGTCCTGCGCCATGACGTCCCACCGGTACAGCGGGTTGCCCCAGAGCTGGCCCGTCTCGCTGAAGTAGTCCGGCGGCACGCCGGACTGCGCTGTCAGTCCGCCCTCGGCGTCGAGCTGGAACTGGTCCTGGTTCAGCCACACGTCCGCGGAGTCGTGATTGACGTAGATCGGCAGGTCACCGAGGACCTTGACGTCCCGCGAGCCGGCGTAGGCCTTGAGCTCGCCCCACTGCTTGTCGGCGAAGAACAACATCGCCTCCCACGCCGCGATCCGCTGGGCGAGTCCGTGGCGCGAGGCCCCGATCGCCCCCGGCTCCCGGGACCGCAGCGGAGCGGGCCACCGCCACCAGGGCGCGTCCGCGTGCTCGTCCTTCAGCGCGAAGAAGTGCGCCGTGTCCGCAAGCCACGACTCCCGAGCGCGGAACTCGGCGAACGCCGCGGCCCACGGGTGGTCCGGGTCCGCCAAGAAGGCCTCGGCGGCGGCGAGCAGCACCGGCTTCTTGGTGGCGGGCAGCTCCGAGAACGGCACCCGCACGTCCACGGGGTAGGCGCGCAGCCCGGTCTCCGGCAGCAGGCCGGCGTCGTGCAGGATCCTCAGGTCGACCAGCCACGGGTTGCCGGCAAACGTCGAGTAGCTGAAGTACGGGGAGTCGTACTGCCCGTTGAGGGTCAGCGGCAGGATCTGCCAGATCCCTGCTCCGGTCCGGCCGAGCCAGTCGACGAACTGGTAGGCCTCCTGACCGAACGTCCCGATGTCGTCAGGTCCGAAGATGCTGGACGGGTGGAGGAGGACCCCGAGTTCGCGGCCATCGAACGGCGACGTCATGCCTCCATCGTGGCACCGCTGGGCTCGACGTACCGGACTTCCCGCAGCCTCGGCAGGCTTCTTGCGCGACTCGTTCGCGGCAGGCCACCGTGGGCCTCGCCGGCTCCGCGCCCGCTCCTTCACGCCCGGTCGAGGAACTCCTCGCGCTCGGGGTCGAGCGTCCTGGCGATGGCGTCCGCGAGCGCCGGATGCCGGCCGAGATCGCGGTCGTCGGCGACGAGCGCGACCGCCTTCGCGCGAGCTCGCGCGATGACGTCGGCGTCCTGGACCACCCGCAGCAGCCGCAGTGAGCTGCCCCGGCCGGACTGCGCCGCGCCGAGCACGTCGCCCTCGCGCCGTTGCTGCAGGTCCAGCTGGGCAAGCTCGAATCCGTCGGTCGTGGCCGCGAGCGCGGCCAGGCGCTCACCTGCCGGGCTCGCCGGATCGGCTCCGGAGACGAGCAGGCAGAGGCCGGGCGCGGAACCGCGCCCCACCCGCCCACGGAGCTGGTGCAGCTGGGAGAGTCCGAACCGGTCGGCGTCCAGCACCACCATGAGCGTCGCCTCCGGCACGTCGACCCCGACCTCGATGACGGTGGTCGCCACGAGGAGGCCGACCTGCCCCGTCGCGAGCTGGGACATGACGCCGTCCTTCTGCTCCCCGCTCAGGCGGCCGTGCAGGATCCCGATCGACACTCCCGCGAGCTCAGGCCGGCTGCGCAGGTCCTCCGCGACGTCGACCACGGCGGCCAGCTCGCGCTTGGCCGCCACTGCCGAACGGCCCGGAGCGGACCCGGCTCCGCCACTCCTCGAGGCGGGCCGGCGCGCGTCGTCGTCGCCGGCCGGCTCGTCGCCGGGGCCGCTCACCGCGAGCTCGTCGTCAGCCCGGGTGCTGGGGTCCTCGTCCGAGCTGATCCGGGGGCAGACGACGTAGACCCGGTGGGACTTCTCGACCTCTTCCCTGGCGCGCGTCCAGACGCGGTCGAGCCAGGGGGCGTTGTCCGCGGGCACGATGTGAGTCGTGATGGGTTGCCTGCCTGCCGGGATCTCCCGCAATGTCGAGATCTCGAGGTCGCCGAACGTGG
>JAHECE010000100.1 GCA_024641895.1 Actinomycetales bacterium | reverse complement strand
CGCACGTCGGGCGGATACACATCGAAGACACCGGCGTTGTGCGTCTTACGGATGTGGGTGTACGTGTACTTCACACTCTCGTCCACGGGGAAGCCGTACGTCTTCAAAGCCGTCTCGACCATCCGCCAACCACCGTTGGGCATGATCGCGCGCTTCAGCGGCGCGTCGGTCTGCACGCCGACGATGATCTCCTGGTCCTTGTCGATGTACCCGGGCGCGTGAGCCACGATCGACGCCGGCGTGTGCGGGTCGATGTCGTACACGCCCTTCTCACGCTCGACGACGAACATCTCCGACAGCTTCGCCCAGATCCCCAGCGTCCGCTCCGTCGGCCCGGCCAAGAACGAGGCATCACCGTCATACGGGAGATAGTTGCGCTGGATGAAGTCCCGGACGTCGATCTGCTCCTGCCAAGGACCCGCGACGAACGGACGCGGCTGACCCTGCGCCTGTGCCGAGTCGGGCGTCGTCTGAACGGTGCTCGTGGCCACCTGATGCCTCCTGCGGATTGGGGGTCGGGTTTTCCGACTGCCACCAAGGCTAGGAAAAAGGGCGCTGCGGCCCGTGGGACCTAGGACCGTTGATGGCTGTGGCTTACCTCACATACCGTCCCACGCGCCGGCCTCGTCCGCCTTCCGCTGGACGCGCCAGACAGTCGGGCGTCGACGATTGCCTCTGAGCCGGCCCAGCAGCACCCCGACCGCCGCGCAGCAGCGGCCGCAGCGCCGCTTCGGAGCCAGGAGCCGGACTCCGGGCTTCAGAACGACGGCGCCGGGCTGCTCTCGGTGTGCGCCACGGCGGCAGCGGCGTCCCGCGCGATGTCCTGCGCCCTGAGCCCGACCTCGGCGACGACCTGCGCCCGCGTCGCCTGACCGAGGAAGTCGGTCGGCAACCCGTGGGCCTGGACGGGGACGTTGACCCCGGCCCGCGCCATCCCGCTCCGGATCGCGTCGCCCACGCCGTTGTCGAGGAGGCCGTCCTCGACGGTCACGACGAGACCGTGCGCCTTGGCCAGCTCGACGAGCGCCGGAGAGACCGGCAGCACCCACCTGGGGTCGACGACGGTCGACCCGATGCCTTGGGCCGCGAGGGCCTCGGCCACCTGGAGTGCCGTGCCTGCGAAGGCGCCGACCCCGACCACCAGGACCCGCGAGTCGCCGTCGCCGACGTGCCTGGCGAGGACGTCGATGCCACCGATGCGCTGGACCGCGAGGATCGGATCCGGCAGGGCCCCTTTCGGGTAGCGGACCACGGTCGGGCCGTCGTCCACGGCGACTGCCTCGCGAAGCTCCTCACGCAGCGTGCTCTCGTCGCGCGGCGCGGCCACGCGAATCCCCGGGACGAGCCGGAGCAGGGCCAGGTCCCACATGCCGTTGTGGCTCGCACCGTCATCCCCCGTGATGCCCGCGCGGTCGAGCACGAACGTGACACCAGCCTTGTGCAGGGCGACATCCATGAGGATCTGGTCGAAACCGCGGTTCAGGAAGGTCGCATAGACGGCGAAGACGGGGTGCAGGCCGCCGTACGCCAGGCCCGCCGCGGAGGTGACGGCGTGCTGCTCCGCGATCCCGACATCGAAGGTCCGGTCGGGGAACTCCTCGGCGAAGCGCACGAGGCCCACGGGTGCGAGCATGGCCGCCGTCAGCGTGACGACGTGCCGGTGCTGCCGCCCGATCGCGACGATCTCGTCGGCGAAGACGGAGGTCCAGCCGAACCGCGCCGGTGCGATGGGTAGGCCGGTCTCGGGATGGATCGCCCCGACGGCGTGGAAGCGGTCCGCGGCATCGGACTCCGCGTGCACGTAGCCGCGCCCCTTCTCGGTGATGGCGTGCACGATCACCGGTCCGCCGAAGTCCCTTGCACGCGTCAGCGCGTGCTCGAGGGCGGCCCGGTCGTGGCCGTCCACCGGGCCGAGGTACTTGATCCCGAGGTCCTCGAAGAGGCCTTGCGGGGCGACGACGTCCTTGACACCCTTCTTGAGGCCGTGCAGGGCGTCGAAGGCGAACCGACCCGGGCGACCGCCACGCTGCAACGTCGTCTTGCCCCAGGTCAGGACACGCTCATACCGATCGGTCGCGCGCAGGTCGTCGAGGTGGCGGGCCACTCCGCCGATGGTGGGCGCGTACGACCGGCCGTTGTCGTTGACCACGATCACCAGCCGGCGGTCCTGGCCGGCGGCGATGTTGTTCAGGGCCTCCCAGGCCATGCCGCCGGTCAGCGAGCCGTCGCCCACGACGGCGACGACGTGCCGGTCGGAGCGTCCCTGGAGCTTGTGGGCCCGGGCGATGCCGTCGGCCCATGACAGGGCGGTGGAGGCGTGGGAGTTCTCGACGACGTCGTGGTCCGACTCGGCGCGGCTCGGGTAGCCCGAGACCCCGCCGCGCTGGCGCAGTCCGGAGAAGTCCTGCCGCCCGGTGAAGAGCTTGTGCACGTACGACTGGTGCCCTGTGTCGAAGACGATGGTGTCGCTCGGCGAGTCGAAGACGCGGTGCAGGGCGATCGTCAGCTCGACGACACCGAGGTTGGGACCGAGGTGGCCGCCGGTGCGGGAGACCGAGCTCACGAGGAAGGTGCGCACCTCTGCTGCGAGGTCGTCGAGCTCGTCGGGGCTGAGGGAGCGGAGGTCTGCAGGACGCTTGATGCGGTGCAGCACGCTCATGGTCCCGCTCTCTCCTCTCGGCCACGGAGGCAGGCCGCGGCGCGGAACAACTGTACGTCGGCCGAGGGCGGCACGCGCACACGCGAGCCTGATCTCGGGACGGGCCGTGCCGGTCGCGATCCGTTCGCCGAGGTCGCCGGACCGGGCGCACCCGCTCCGGACCGCTTGCCGGACCTGTGCTGGGTCAACGAACGGGGCACGGCCTTCGTGCCGTCGGCCACTGCCGCACCTGCCGATCTCCCACGTAGGCTCACGGCGTGCGCTTCCTGCCCGCTCATCACGCAGCCCATGACCTCACCTACGGCGACGTCTTCCTCGTGCCCTCCCGATCCGAGGTCGCGAGCCGCTTCGACGTGGACCTCACGCCGGACGACAGGACGGGCGCGACCATCCCCGTCACCGTGGCGAACATGACCGCCGTGTCCGGACGCCGGATGGCCGAGACGGTCGCGCGTCGCGGCGGGATCGCCGTCATCCCCCAGGACATCCCGCTCGACGTCGTCCGGGACGTGATCGCATGGGTGAAGGGACGCCACCCCGTCGTGGAGACGGCCGTGACCGTCGCGCCGTCGGACACGGTGCACACCGCGCTGTCCTTGCTCGGCAAGCGTGCCCACGGAGCCGCCGTGGTCGTCTCCGAGGACCGGCCGATCGGCGTCGTCGCGGCGGCCGACTGCGCCGGCGTGGACCAGTTCACCCAGGTGGCACACGTGATGAGCCCGGACCCGACGTGTCTCGACGTCGAGGTCCTCGGTTCGATGGCGGACGCCTACGACCACTTGCACACCAGTCGGCGGCGCTTCACCCCCGTCGTCGCGGACGGGCGGCTCGTCGGCGTCATCACCCGCAAGGGCGCGCTGCGCTCGAGCATCTACCGGCCCGCCCTCGACGCGGACGGCGCTCTGCGGGTCGGCGCGGCGCTCGGCGTCAACGGAGACGTCGGCGCGCGCGCCACGGCCTTGCTCGCCGCCGGCGCCGACCTGCTCGTGGTGGACACCGCGCACGGGCACCAGGCGAAGATGATGGAGGCGCTGCGGGCCATCCGCGCCGTCGGACCTTCGGTCCCGGTCGCGGCGGGGAACGTCGTGACCGCCGAGGGCGTCGCCGACCTCGTGGCCGCCGGCGCCGACATCGTGAAGGTCGGCGTCGGCCCCGGTGCGATGTGCACGACCCGGATGATGACCGCGGTCGGGCGGCCCCAGTTCTCCGCGGTGCTCGAGTGCGCGGCCAAGGCGCGCGAGCTCGGCGCGTCCGTCTGGGCCGACGGCGGCGTCCGGCACCCCCGCGACGTCGCACTCGCGATCGCCGCGGGCGCGTCGCAAGTCATGATCGGGTCGTGGTTCGCCGGCACCCACGAGTCGCCCGGTGACCTGCACGTCGACAGCGGGGGGCGGCGGTACAAGGAGAGCTACGGGATGGCCTCGGCTCGCGCGGTGGCCGCCCGGACCAGGGCCGACTCCCCGTTCGAGCGTGCACGCAAGGCCCTTTACCAGGAAGGCATCTCCTCCTCCCGCATGTACCTGGAGGACAACCGGCCAGGCGTCGAGGACCTCCTCGACCACATCACATCCGGCCTGCGCAGCGCCTGCACCTACGCGGGCGCCGCCTCGCTCCCGGAGTTCGCCGACCGCGCCGTCGTCGGCATCCAGTCGGCCGCCGGCTACGAAGAGGGCCGGCCGCTGCCGGCCGGCTGGTAGAGCGGGCGTGGCCGATCAGCGGCTCGACCCCTCTCCCGCTCGACCCGGCGCCGGCGCCGGACGTGCGCGACCGGTCCTCGTGCTCCAGCACGCGGCCTGGGAGCGGCCTGGGCTGATCGCCGAGGCGCTCGGCGATCTCTCGGTCGTGACGCAGATGGCCGCCGCCCAGCCCGATCCGGACCTGCCCGCGGTGCGGGACCTCGCCGGTCTCGTCGTCCTGGGCGGGCCGCAGGACGCCGACGACGACGCGGGGTGGCCCGGCCTGCCCGCTGAACGCCGGCTTCTCGCCGAGGCCGTCGATGACGGCCTGCCGGTCCTGGGTGTCTGCCTCGGGATGCAGCTCCTCGCCATGGCACTCGGGTCGGCGCTGCACCGCCGGCACGGCGTCGAGATCGGCTTCGACACCGTCCACGTCGTCGCGCCGGAACCCGTGCTGGCCCCCCTCGGGGACACCCCGACCGTGCTGCACTGGCACGCCGACGCCGTCGACCTCCCCGCGGGCGCCGAGCTGCTCGCCACGAACGACCGGACGCCGGTCCAGGCCTTCCGCGCGGGCAGCGCCCTTGGCCTGCAGTTTCATGTCGAGGTCGACACGGAGCTGCTCGCGGAGTGGCTCCACACGCCCGAGATGGCGACGCTGCCCGCAGGAAGCGTGCGACGCCTTCTCGCCGACGGTCCGACCAGCCTCAGCACGCTCCGGCCTCGGGCACTGGCCGGGTTGTCCACGTTCGCCGAGGCCGTCCGGGCTCGAGGATGAGCCGATGAACGAGCGGCACGCCGCACTCGAGAGCGCCCACGCTCAGCTCAGGGTGCTGTGCGCCGACCCACCTCGGTGGCCGGGGCCCGGCGGCCCCGACGTCCGCACGGCGCGCGACGCGCGCCACGCCGCAGTCCTGCTGCTGTTCGGCGTGCTCGACGACGTGCCCGCGAGGGCACGTGAGGCCTTCGTCGCGCGAGAGCTGGACGTCCTTCTGGTGCGACGAGCGGACACGCTCACGGATCACCCTGGACAGGTGTCCTTTCCCGGGGGCCGGATCGACCCCGACGACGACGGACCGGTGGGCGCCGCGCTGCGTGAGGCCGAGGAGGAGACGGGCCTCGACCCGTCCGGGGTCGAGGTGCTCGGCGCCCTCAGGGAGGTGCCGCTCCCGGTCACGAGCTACCGGGTCACGCCCGTGATCGGCTGGTGGTCGAGCCCGTCGCCGGTCCGTGCGGTCGACCATCGCGAGTCCGCCGCGGTGTTCCGGGCTCCGGTCGCCGACCTGCTCGACCCCGACCGCCGTCGAAGCGTGCGCCTCGAGGTGGCAGGCGGGTTCCGGACCTCGCCGGCGTTCCTGGTCGAGGACCATCTCGTCTGGGGTTTCACGGCTCACGTCCTCGACCGCGTCTTCGACAGCCTCGGCTGGACGGTGCCCTGGGACGCCTCGAGGACCGTGCGCGTCCAGCCGCCTCTGCCGCCGCGCCCCTGAACCCCGGCGACGACGTTGACGCCTCGACCTCCGGCTGAGCGCCACATCACGCAGGCGCTGGTCCGCCGACTCCTGGCCGAGCAGCATCCCGATCTCGCCGAGAGACCGCTCGGCGCCTTCGTCGAGGGCTGGGACTGCGTGAGCGTGCCCCTCGGCCCAGGCACGGACTTCCCGGTGACGCCCGGCCTCTCCGGGGTCTCCCCCACGGGGACCTCCCCCGCGCTTGCCGTCCGCATCCCTCGCCGGGCCGACACGGCTTGCTCGATCGCCCACGAGCAGCGCTGGCTACCGACTCTCGCGGCACGCCTCGCCGTCCCCGTGCCGGTCCCGGTTCGGGTCGGGACCCCGTCCGACACGTTCCCTTGGCCCTGGAGCGTCGTGCCGTGGTTTGCCGGCGTCGCTGCGTCGACGACCACGCCCGCCCACCGCCGAACCTGGGCCCGAGCCCTTGCCGGCTTCCTCGCGGACCTGCACCAGCCCGCGCCCGCGGACGCCCCGCTCAACCCGTACCGTGGCGGGCCCCTCAGCGCTCGCGACGCGGTGGTGCGGCCCCGGCTGGCGTCGTTCGAGGCGTCCGACCGCCTGCTCGCCGTCTGGGAGTCCGCGCTCGAGGCGTCACCCTGGGACGGTCCTCCGGTGTGGCTGCACGGCGACTCGCACCCGGCCAACGTCATCGTGCGGGACGGGAGTCTCGCGGCGGTCATCGACTTCATCGACCTCACGTCGGGTGATCCCGCAACCGATCTCGCCACCGCGTGGCTCACCTTCGACACCGAGGGTCGAGCCGACTTCCGCGCATCTCTGGATGCCCGGTGCGGTCACCGCGCGCAGACCTGGGCTCGGGCCCGTGGCTGGGCGCTGGCCTTGGCGTCCGCGATCGCCGACGACGTCGACCCCGCCATGACCGCCATCGCGGCGCACGCCTTGCGTCACGTCGTGCTGGACTGACGAGCAGATGGCGTCCGCGCCCCCTTCAGGACACCACGGCCGCTCGGCGCTAGCGTTCGACGACAGGGTTCGGGTCAACGGTCGCGCGTCGCGCCACACGTTCGCGGCGAGAACCGCAGACCGAAGGAGTTCATCAGTGGTTGACCAGCACGTCTCACGGTTGAGCCTGACGCCGTTCGATGCGACGTGGCTGCAGCCCGACCGCAGCTCGACCTCGGCACGATCGCCGAGATGGCCCGGGCAGTCACGATCCAGGGGGCGAACAACCGCCCGGGCCCGGTCCCGGCGCCCCGCTTCCTCAGATCGATCGCCTACCTCGTCGCCGACGAGCCCGCCCGGCTCGCGGTGTGCGGCCACCTCCGGCCGATGACAGGTGACGACCTCGACGGGTCGGGCGCCGTGCTGAACGAGGTCGACGCCCCGCTGCTCCTCGGGTCGGCGGGCGATCGTCCCGCTTCGGCGGCGGCCGATCGATGATCTCCGTCGCCGAGGCCGTCGCCGAGGCCGTCGCCCTCGGGCGCCAGACGTACGTCTCGTGGCGGGCAGATCGCACCCTGCGCCTCGGCGCCGGGCTCGCGTACTACGCGCTCTTCACGATCATTCCGCTGCTCGCCCTGATCACGGCGGTGGCCGGCGGTCTCTTCGGGACCGCCGACGTCGTCGGCTACCTCACCGATCGGATCGCCGAGCTCGGCGTGGCCGACGCCGAGCAGGTGGCAGCGCTCATCAACGACGAGATCTCTCGGCGATCGGTGCGGACGTCGCTCGGGCTGATCGGAATCGCGTCGCTGCTGGTCGCGTCGTCGCTCCTGTTCCTCGCACTCAGCGATGCGATCAACGTGATCTGGGACGTGCCCGTCGAGTCCGGCCTCCGGCACTCGATCCACCGTCGGCTGGCGGCGTTCGCGATGGTGGTCGTGACCAGTGGCGCGCTGCTCGCCAGCTTCGCGGTATCGGCGGTCGCGGACCTGGTAGCGGCACTGATTCCCGGAGACGTCGTCGTCCTCCAACGCACCGCCCACGTGCTGGAGGCGACGGCCTCGTCGGTCGCGGTGGCCGGCGCGCTGGCGCTGCTGTACCGATTCGTCACCCCGACCCGGCTGCGCTGGCGCCTCGCCGTGCTGGCAGGCGTGACCACGGCCGCGCTGCTCGGCATCGGAACCGCGGCGATCGGCTGGTTCCTCCGGTCCTACGGAGTCGGGAGCGTTCCGGGTGCGTTCGGCGCGGTAGCCGCGACGCTCACCTGGATCTACGTCGAGGCCCAGATCATCCTCGTCGGCGCCCAGCTCACCAAGACCCTCGCCAGGAGGACGCGGCCCGCCGCCGACGGTGGGCCGGACGACGTCACGCAGGCCTCGTGAAGCCCGGTGCCGCCGAGGCGGACCGCGCTCGGCGACGACTTGGTGAGCCCACCGCCGGGACCCGACGGGACGCCATGAGGTCAACCGGCAGCACGACGGGCGAGGCTGTCGACACACCGGCCCACCCGGACGGGAACACCGCGCGCCCTCGAGCGGTTACCCACGTAGGATAGGACGTATACCCCCTGGGGTATGGACTCGACATCAAGGAGACTTTCATGGCGACCGTCACCACCGGTGGCAGCACCTTCCAGCAGCTCGTCCTCGAGAACGACGTCGTGCTGGTCGACTTCTGGGCGGCCTGGTGCGGGCCGTGCCGCTCGTTCGCGCCCGTGTTCGAGAAGGCCTCGGACAAGCACACCGACATCGTCTTCGCCAAGGTCGACACCGAGGCCGAGCAGCAGCTCGCCGCCGCCGCCGGCATCACGTCGATCCCGACGCTCATGGCCTTCCGCGAGGGCATCCTCGTCTTCTCCCAGCCCGGCGCACTCCCCGCGTCCGCGCTCGAGCAGGTCGTGACGGCGGTGAAGGACCTCGACATGGACGAGGTCCGCGCGGAGATCGCCAAGCACGAGAAGGCCCGCACCGGCTCCTGACGGCCGTGGACCAAGCGGTGGCCCGGGGCTCCCCCGCCTCGGGTCGCTGCGCCAGACGGGCAGGTCGCGAGCAGCAGTGATCGCGACCTGCCCCAACCCAGGTCAGCAGCCCGGCGCGCCGGCGCTGCGGACGGCCGGGAAGTCCGGCGCGTCAGCCGTTGACCAGCGATCGCAGCACGTACTGGAGGATGCCGCCGTTGCGGTAGTAGTCCGCCTCACCCGGTGTGTCGATGCGCAGGACGGCGTCGAAGGCGACGACGGTTCCATCCGACTTCGTGGCGGTCACGGAGACAGTCCGCGGCGTCGTGCCCTCGTTCAGCACCGTCACACCCGAGATGTCGATCGTCTCGGAACCGTCGAGCCCCAGCGACGACGCGTTCTCACCCTCGGGGAACTGCAACGGCAGCACGCCCATACCGATGAGGTTGGAGCGGTGGATCCGCTCGAAGCTCTCGGTGATGACCGCCCGCACTCCCAGGAGGCTCGTGCCCTTGGCCGCCCAGTCCCGCGACGACCCCGAGCCGTATTCCTTGCCTCCGAGGATGACGAGCGGGATTCCCGCCTTCGCGTAGTCCTGCGCCGCGTCGTAGATGGTCGTCTGCTCGCCCGTGAGGTGGTTGAGCGTGTAGCCGCCCTCGACGCCGTCGAGCAGCTGGTTGCGCAGGCGGATGTTCGCGAACGTGCCGCGGATCATCACCTCGTGGTTGCCGCGTCGCGAACCGTAGGAGTTGAAGTCGCGCCGGGCGACGCCGTGCT